>CAITEF010000392.1 GCA_903891315.1 uncultured Rhodospirillales bacterium
GAATGACGTGGACACTAGGACAATCAGCAACCTAAGACGGCAAACGGCACAAACCCAAAGGTCCTATCCGCAGCGTGGCCCGTATCGGCGCAGCCGATGAGGGCCACGCTGCTGATCGCGCTGATATCAAGCCGCCGCGCCTAATCTTGCAAAAATCTTTCACAAGGCCCAGCTTATGAAAGGCGAATGCAAGCTCCAACTGCATGACCCGCGCAAAACCCAATTCCTTCCCAAGGAGCCCAACATGAGCGGCGCGGTTGCACGATTGGTCGAAGATCTCCGCATGCATGGCGGTCTCAAAGGGTCGGATCTCGCCAATATAACCCATGTCTCGCAAGCCACGGTGTCGCGCTGGGCGTCTGGGAAAGCGGCACCGCAGCCCAAGATGCAACTCATCATCTCCGATCTTCGCTACATCGTGGATCGTCTGTCGGAATTCTACAGCCCTGAGGAGACCAGGCTCTGGCTCTATTCACGCCACCCTCTGCTCGACGGCGCGCGGGCCATTGACCTGATCCACGCAGGTGGGGCGGATCGTGTTCTGGCGGTGATTGACAGCCTGTCTGACGCCACTTTCACCTGACCATGAGCGGCCTGTCTCGCCAGCATGATCGGGAATTGCTGGACGCGCTTGAATTGCATCCGTTCGAGGCGTTCAGCGGCGAGCTTTGGCGGGTGACCGGCAAGGGCCGCGATGCGCTGCGGCCATCAACCGCTGGTGGTCGCTGGAGTCCGCCGGGCGAGTTCGAGGTGCTCTACACCAGCCTCGCGCGCGCAGGCGCTCTGGCCGAAATTGGCTACCGGCTGACGCTGGAACCGGTCTGGCCAAGTCGCATCGAACATGAACTTCACCGGATTGCGGCGCGAACGAACACCACGCTTCGTTTCGCCGACTTGAACAGCCTCTCGCCGTTGGGCGTGAATGTCAGCCGTTACACGAGCTTCGAGTATTCCGCGACCCAGGCGATTGCTGCCGCCGCGCATTTTCTCGATTTCGACGGCTTGATTGTGCCGAGCGCACGCAGCGCGGAGCTCAACCTGGCGATCTTCACCGAGAAGCTTGATGTCGCCGAGCGGCTGAAGGTCGAGGCTTCCGAGCCGGTCGACTGGTCGGCATGGCGGTCTCAGCATCGGCGGCGGACAGCCGTTTAGGCACGCAGCCTGCCTCAGATCGACCGCGCCCCCATTTCCGTCGTTGCACAAACATGCAAGATGCAGGGGAGGGCAGTGGATAGAGGACACGATGATGCGGCGCTGGATGATCTCTCTTACGATATTGGGGATGCTCGCCATCCTGCAAAGCGTCCCCGCCCAAGCGCTCGACATCCCGTGCCCACCGAAAGCCACCGGCGCGCAAGGCTTCGTCGAAAAGATGGCCGCCGATTTCAGCTTTGCACGCAAACTCGTCGACGCGATCCGCGATAACCAGCAGATCGTCGATTTCCTCAAATCCCTGCTGCATGTCGATCTGCAGCAGCTCAAGCAGAACAAGCAGGAAGCCCAGCAGATCAAGAGCGAATTGAAGAACCTCAAGCAGGAAGCCGAAGCCGCCGAGGC
>CAITEF010000393.1 GCA_903891315.1 uncultured Rhodospirillales bacterium
GCGATCACCGCCTCCCTGCGGGCGATCCTGCGTGGGATTTTGTCGGTGCTGGGGATGTGGACGCTCGACATGCCGCTCCAACGGCCAGCCTATCATCTGGTCACCAGGACATTCCAGAGAATCGAACGGTTGCTGGTCCGCTATCGTGCTGGGCGGTTGTGGCGACGGTCACCTCGTGTCGGTGAACCGGGCAAGCGTGCCTGCGAGGCGGCTCGTGGTCCCGCCTTGCCGCGAAAATTTGCCTGGTTGGTGGAGGCGGGGAAGCATCAGGCGGTCTGCTACGGGTTGCAATTGCAGCATCTGCTCAGCGACCCCGAGATGGTGGCATTGCTGGAGGCGGCACCGCAGGCGAAGCGGATTCTGCGGCCTCTGTTGCGGGCATTGGCGGTGGATTTGCCGTGGACGGTCACGCCGCCACGCCCGCCCAAGCCGCGCAAACCGCGAAAGCCGCGTCCGAAACCGGAGCCATTTCGGATTCCGCTGCCACGTGGGGTGGTCACCTGGGCGCGGCGGGAGAAGGCTTTGGAAAATGCCAGACGGCGTCTGCGTTGAGGCTGGATCTTATTGTTCCGGCTAATTATCAAATTTGAGGATGAATGGGGGGTCCCTGCGGGATCCCACCCTACGCCGCGCCCTCTTCGCGCACCAATTTGCGCACCCGCACCCGCCGGATACGTCTGGCATCGGCCTCCAGCACGCGGAATTCGATCCCGCCGGGATGGCTGAGCACCTCGCCCCGTGTCGGCACCCGGCCGGCGAGCATGAACACCAGACCGCCCACCGTGTCGATATCAGCCTCGCGCTCATCCTCCGTCAGCAACTCGCCAACACGGGCCTCGAAATCCTCAACCGGCAGGCGGGCGTCGATGTCCAGACTGCCGTCGGCGCGTTCGATCACCATCGGGCCTTGCACTTCGTCATGCTCGTCGGAGATGTCGCCCACGATGGTCTCGACGAGATCCTCGATGGTGATCAGACCGTCAATGCCGCCATATTCGTCGACCACGAGGGCCATGTGCATCCGGTTCTGTCGCATCTGCAGCAGCAGATCGAGCACCGGCATTTGCGGGGCGACCATCAGCGGGCGACGCAATATGGCTTCGAGGCGGAAGGCGTCGGCGCGGCCGATATAGGCGAAGACGTCCTTGATGTGGACCATGCCGATAATGTCGTCGAGCTGCTCGCGATAGACCGGCAGGCGGGAATGGCCCTCCTCGCGGATTTGCGCGATGGCCTCATCGAGCGTGACATCATGGCGCATCGCGATGATGTCGGCGCGCGGGATCATCACGTCATCCGCCGTGATACCACGCAGGCGCAGCACGTTGGCGATCAGCACCTGCTCCTGGCGATCCAGTTCGGGCGCCTCACCGGCGATCGGGTCGGCGTCGGCGGCTTCCTGCACCAGTTCGGCGATGCTCTCGCGCAAGGTCGGCTCATGCGAGGAGCCGAGCACCTTGTGGCGCAACTTGTCGAACAGGCCGGCGCGGGCGGCGCGACGGGCGGCAATGTCTCGGGCAAGGCCGCTCATGCCAGTCTCCCCGCGCCTTGTTTCCACGGGTTGGGCCTACGGAGTTGCGCCATCAATTGCGCCTCTTCCATTTCCATGCGCCGCGCGTCGCCGGGGTGGTCGTGGTCGTAGCCGAGCAGATGCAGCCCTCCATGGATGACCAGATGCGCCAGGTGATCCTCGGCGCGCCGGTCCTGCGCCCGCGCCTCGCGCAGCACCACACCCAAGGCGAGCACGAGTTCGCCGGGCTCGCCAGGCAGCGTGGCGTCGAAAGTGAGGACGTTGGTGGGTTTGTCGATGCCGCGATGGCGGGCGTTGAGCCTGCGGACATCACGGTCGTCGCTGAGCACGATAACCATCGGCTCGGCGAGAAGGGCAGCGGCACGGCGGGCCACCTGCTCGGGATGGCGAAGGTGGCGACGCCATGCTGGCGCTGCCACGATCACCTCGATCTCATCTTCGGACCCCGCAAATGCGGGGCCCGTACTGGGTCGGTCGTCCATCTACTTGCCCGAAACCTCTCTGCTGCGCGCCTCGCGCCGCGTGTCCTTCTCGGCCGCGGCACGCTGGTCGTAGGCGTCCACGATCCGCGCCACCAGGGGATGCCTTACCACATCGCGCTTGTCGAAACGACAGACGCCAATGCCGGGCAGACCCTCCAGCGTGTCGAGCGCGTCGCGCAGGCCGGAGCGGGTGCCGGCGGGGAGATCGACCTGCGACAGATCGCCCGCGATGACCATTCGGGTGCCCTCCCCCATGCGGGTGAGGAACATCTTCATCTGCACAGGGGTGGTGTTCTGCGCCTCGTCGAGAATGACGAAGGCGTGTTTGAGGGTGCGGCCGCGCATGAAGGCAAGCGGGGCGACCTCGATCTCGCCGGTCTCCATCCGCTTCTTCATCATGTCGGCGGGCATCATCTCGCCGAGCGCGTCGTAGAGCGGGCGGAGATAGGGGTCGACCTTGTCCTTCAGATCGCCGGGCAGGAAGCCGAGGCGCTCACCGGCTTCGACGGCGGGGCGGGAGAGCACGATGCGGTCGACCTTGTTCTCCATCAGCATGCCGACAGCTTGGGCGACGGCAAGGTAGGTCTTGCCGGTGCCGGCCGGGCCGATGCCAAACACCATTTCGTGGCGGGAGAGCAGATCCATGTAACCAGCCTGCCCAGGGGTGCGCGGGCCGATCACGCCGCGGCGGGTGCGGATGGCGGGCATGTCCGACAGCGGCAGGCGGGGGTCTTCGATCTCGGTCATCCGCACGGCGGCCGAGACATCATGCGGCTCGACGGTCTGGCCGCGTTGCAGGCGGTGATACAAGCCGTTCATCGCGGTGCAGGCAGCTTGCACGCGTCCGGTTTCGCCCGAGATTGTCGCCTCGTTGCCCTTGCACCGGATCTTTACGCCAAGCCCTTGTTCAATCAGGACAACATGGCGGTGATGACCGCCATAGAGTTCCGGCAACAGCCGGTTGTCCTCGAACGTGAGGGTGACCAGCTTGTGGCTCATGGCCGTGGCTGGCAGGGCTTTGGGGTCGCTCGGTGCGAGGACGATTTGGGTCAAGCGGGGGCAAACTCCGGGTTGAGGGTGGCGACTAGCGAATTGGGGCGGCCTTTCTCGATACGGACCGACACGATGTGGCCGATCAGGCTTTCCGGGCCGAGTGCGTGCACCGGCTGGAGCCATGGTGTGCGCCCACCGATCTGGCCGGGCTGGCGGCCAGGGTGGGTGAAGAGAACCTCGATGGTCTCGCCTTCCTTGGACAGGTTGAAGGCTTCCTGCTGCTGGCGCAGAAGGTCCTGCAGCGCGTACAGGCGGCGGTCCTTGGTCTCTTCGTCGATTTGCGAATGGGCCCCTGAGGCCGGGGTGCCGGGGCGGGGCGAGTATTTGAAGCTGAAGGCGGAGGCGAATTCGACGCGGCGAATGAGTTCCATCGTCGCCTCGAAATCCACCTCGGTCTCGCCGGGATGGCCGACGATGAAATCCGACGACAGCGCCAGATCAGGGCGGGCATCGCGCAGGCGGTCGACGAGGCGATAGTAGTCGTCGCGGGTGTGCTTGCGGTTCATCGCGGTAAGGATACGGTCGGAGCCCGACTGCACCGGCAGATGCAGGAATGGCATCAGCTGCGGCACGTCGGCATGGGCGCGGATCAGGTCGTCATCCATGTCGCGCGGGTGCGAGGTGGTGTAGCGGATCCGGTCGAGGCCCGGGATCGCGGCGAGCTTGCGGGCGAGGCGACCGAGCGAGGAGGGGTTACCGCTGTCATCCAGCCCGTGCCAGGCGTTGACGTTCTGGCCGAGCAAAGTGATCTCGCGCGAGCCCTGAGCGACGAGGCGACGGGCCTCGGCGATCACGGTGGCCTCGGAACGGCTGGTCTCGGCGCCGCGCGTATAAGGCACCACGCAGAACGAGCAGAATTTGTCGCAGCCTTCCTGGATGGTCAGGAACGCCGTCAGCCCCTGCGGTGCGGCGGCTTCCGGCAGATGGTCGAATTTGTCCTCGGTGGGGAAATCGGTCTCGATCACCGCCCCTGCGGCGCGGCTGGCACGGGCGACCATTTCGGGCAGGCGGTGATAGGTTTGCGGGCCGAGCACGATGTCGACGAACGGCGCACGGGCAAGGATTTCGGCACCCTCGGCCTGGGCGACGCATCCGGCGACGGCGAGGATCGGACGGCGGCCAGCGGTCGCACCGGCTTCCTGAATCACCCGAAGGCGGCCGAGTTCGGAGAACACCTTCTCGGAGGCTTTGTCGCGGATATGGCAGGTGTTGAGGATGATCATGTCGGCGCCGTCCGCCGCATCGGTGGGCTGGTAGCCCAACGGCGCCAGAACATCCGCCATTCGGCCGCTGTCATAGACGTTCATCTGGCAGCCCCACGTGATCATGTGGAGCTTGCGGGAATTGGCGGTCAAAGCGGCAACGCGGGGAAGACCGCGTGTGCGGAGAGAGCGAGGGCGGACAAACGGCACAACATCGGGTTGCTCAAGGTGTTCCTTTCGGCGCGGTCGCTCTCACTGGAGGGCGGCCTGACTGTCGTGAGGAATGGGCAACGGCACAGCGAAAATCAAGTCTCATGCGGGGTTCGGGCGCGAATCGCACCGCACATCTGCAGTGTCGCAGGCCAAAGGGTGGTCATGTCAACACCGAGTTGCGCTGCAGCAGAAGCTTCACACGAAAGCAGGTTCGTGCGCCGTCTCGGCCTCGCCGCCGAGGCTGATCGGTCGCGCCGGGCGATTCTGACGCAGGGTGGCCGCACCATCGGCCACCATGTTGAAACACGCCGCCGACAATTCCTTGCGCGAAGCGAATTTCAGCGGGTCGAGCTGCTGGTGCAGCAGCACCGAGGCGCGCAGGCCCTTGTGTTGGGCAAGCCGCCAGAAATGCGAGCCGATATCCATGTCGCCATACCAAGCGAACAATGGGCGGCTGGACCGACCGGTGGGCAGACCGGCCAAGCGATCATAGACCACCGAAACCGGCTGCACGATCGGCGGCAGTCCGCCTTTTGTTACCGGCAATTCGGCAATCGACAGGAAGGCCGAGCGGAATGGCAGCACGCGCGAGCCGTCGCTCGTGGTGCCTTCCGGGAACAGGATCAGGCTGTCACCAGCGGAGAGGCGCGACCCCATGTCGTCGCGTTCGGCCACCGTCGAGCTGCGCTTCCGGCGGACATACACGGTGCGCCCCAGGCGCGCGAGGGTGCGGATCACCGGCCAGGTGGCGACTTCTTCCTTGGCGATGAACGAGGCGGGCAGAATGCTGCCCAGCACCGGAATGTCGAGCCAAGAGGAATGGTTGGAGACGAACACCACCGGGCGGCCATCCTCCGTGGTCTGGGCCACAGCCCCGATCACGCGGACATTGAGGCCGATCAGGCGGCAAACCACGCCCCAGTAAATCTGCGCGAACATCTGTCGCGCCGGCCCCTTGAACAGAACGAGGCCGGATTGCACGCAGATGCACAAAAAGGTCCAGACCGCGGTCAGAAACGCCCGCCGCGCCGCACGCATGCGACGCACGAACTTGCGCTGCGTCGGCAGGGCAATGCCCGACCACGCCGAATCATCGATCGGCTGCTGCGGCTTGCTCAGCAGCGGCGAACGCTTCGCTTTCAGGCGCATGGGGATGGAGGACATCCGTTTTGGATACTCCGCTCAGGCCCGAAATTCAATCAATCGCATATGACGGTTCGTTGACATCTTACGCAGATGTCAACCGATCAACCGCCTGGCGGCAGAATCTTGAACACAAACGACGTCGCCTTTTCGCTCGGCCCGAACGGGCCCGGCACCTTGTTGCGCACCGGCGTCAGACTGCGCAGAAAGGCCACGATATCGGCGACATCGCTGCGCTTCATCCCAGCATAGGCGCGCCACGGCATGGTCGGCGCCAACACGCGACCATCCGGGCGCTCGCCGGTCTGCAGCGCATGGATCACCTGATCATCGGTCCACTTGCCCAGGCCGGTTTCCGGATCGGGCGTCAGATTGGGGCCATAGAACGTGCCAAGATCGGGGATGAAAAAGCCCACATTGCTGCCGCCGAGATACTTGGTCATGTCGGGGTTGCCCAGGAAATGCCCTGGGGTGTGGCAATCGGTGCAGCCGGCCACCATCACGAGATACTTGCCGCGCTCAGCCGCAGTTTGCGCCCTGGCGTCCGGCGTGAGAACCACACCCGCCAGAAGAACCAGTCCGGCGAACACCAAGCCGCGCATGCCACATCGTTGCATCATCTTTCTCCCCCTATCCGGCACCGCACGCGCCGCGTCGTTGAGCGTAACGAGGGCTGCCGCCTGTGGAAATAACATTTCGTTGTACGTTCGGGCTATCACGCAAGAAACAGGGCGCACGCGGTCGGGATCGCTGCTAGAGCAACTTAGCCTCGATCACATTGAACCTCTTCGATTCAATGTGATCGGGCATTGCTCTAGCAGGCACGCCATGAAACGCATCGACTGGCTCCGACTGCTTCTGCTCTCTTTGGTCTGGGGCGGATCCTTTCTCTTCTATCGGGTTCTGGCGGTCGAATTGCCGCCGCTGATCACGGTGCTGTCACGCTGCGCCATCGGCGCTGCCTCGGTTGCGCTCTTCATCCGGGCCGAGGGCGGCACGCTGTCCTTCCCCCGTGCGCAGATTCCCAGGCTGGTCATCGTCTCGCTGTTCAACAATGTCATCCCGTTCACCCTCTATGCCTGGGGCGAGACCCGCGTGCCCGCAGGTGTGGCCGCCATTTTCAACGCGGCCACACCGACCTTCACCGTCCTCGTCACCGGCCTCGTCTTGCGGATGGAAAGCCTCACCGTGGCGAAGATGCTGGGTGTTCTCTGCGGACTGGCCGGAGTTGCCGTGGTGGTCGGGCCGGATGTCCTGGTCGGTGCCGATCTGGCGGGCGAGATTGCCTGCCTGTTGGCGCCGATCTGCTACGGCTTCGGTTTCCCCTATGCGCGCCGCTATGTGAGCGGCATCTCGCCGCCGAGCATGGCGTTCGCGCAATTGGCGATCTCAACGCTGATCGTGCTGCCCATCGCCCTGCTGCACGACCCGATCTCGGCGCTCGCCATGCCAGATCTCGCCGGGTGGGGCTCGGTGGCGGGGCTCGGCGTGCTCAGCACTGGGCTCGCCTATGTGATCGTCTTCCGCGTGCTGGCCAGTGCAGGGGCGACGAATTTGTCCTTGGTGACCCTCCTTGTGCCGGTCTCGGCACTGTTTCTCGGCTGGGTGGCGTTGGGTGAGACGGTGCCGCTGCGCGCGCTGCTCGGCATGGCGTTGATCGCGGCAGGGCTGGTGGCGATCGATGGACGGCTGATCGGCAAAAACCGACCATGATGCCGCTTTGGTAATTACCCGGAACGTTTGAGTGGCCTCTCTACGCCAGCGCCCGAAATTCTTTTAGTTTTTCCCGAGCGCGTTCCAGCCGCGTCTCCCGCCGCGCCCAGGTGAGCACCCCACGCGGCAGCGGAATCCGAAATGGCTCCGGTTTCGGACGTGGCTGTCTCGGTTTGCGCGGCTTGGGCGGGCGTGGCGGCGTGACCGTCCACGGCAAATCCACCGCCAATGCCCGCAACAGAGGCCGCAGAATCCGTTTCGCCTGCGGTGCCGGCTCCAGCAACGCCACCATCTCGGGGTCGCGGAGCAGATGCTGCAATTGCAGACCATAGCAGACCGCCTGATGCTTCCCCGCCTCCACCAACCAGGCAAATTTTCGCGGCAAGGCGGGACCACGAACCGCCTCGCAGGCACGCTTGCCC
>CAITEF010000394.1 GCA_903891315.1 uncultured Rhodospirillales bacterium
CGCCGCGCCCAGGTGACCACCCCACGTGGCAGTGGAATCCGAAATGGCTCCGGTTTCGGACGTGGCTGTCTCGGCTTGCGCGGCTTGGGCGGGCGTGGCGCCGTGACCGTCCACGGCAAATCCACCGCCAATGCCCGCAACAGAGGCCGCAGAATCCGCTTCGCCTGCGGTGCCGCCTCCAGCAATGCCACCATCTCGGGGTCGCGGAGCAGATGCTGCAATTGCAACCCGTAGCAGACCGCCTGATGCTTCCCCACCTCCACCAACCAGGCAAATTTTCGCGGCAAGGCGGGACCACGAGCCGCCTCGCAGGCGCGCTTGACCGGTTCACCCACACGAGGCGAGCGACGCCACAACCGCCCAGCACGATATCGGACCAGCAACCGTTCGATTCTCAGGAATGTCCTGGTGACCAGATGATAGGCTGGCCGTTGGAGCGTCAGGTCGAGCGTCCACATCCCCAACACCGACAAAATCCCACGCAGGATCGCCCGCAGGGAGGCGGTGATCGCGTCGGTTTCGGGAAGGGTGTGGGTTTGCTGCATCGGCCATCTTACATCACAAAAAATGGCCGGTTGCAAGAAAGAAAACCTATTCAAGGATCGCAACCCACGGTCTTCGGCCAAATTGAGCCCATCAGCCACCTCGTAGCGCTGGCCCGCCATCCGGCTTCGACGCAGCGTGTGTTGAAGGCCGAGGGATGTGGGGCACGTTCGTAGGGCGGAAGCGCAAAGCGCCTCCGCCATTGGGTCTTGCCAAGACAGCGCCCGGCCAAACCCCGTAGCCCGCATCAACGATGCGGGGCTCTCACCGCAACCACCCATTTCCGGATGAACCCGCATCGTTGATGCGGGCTACGCCATCACACCCGATCTGCCCGACCCAATGAACCTCAACCTTAGCCCGTCCCACGAGGGAACCCACTTTAGATCATATGTTTCTAGAGCAACGCCCGTCCGGCCGATCGATTCCGATCGGTCGGACCTTGCTTGGCTGCTGAAAAACTCTTCGCGGAGGATCGGCGAGACATTTTTGGTGCAAGAAAGGCCAAGGCGAAGACACGATGTGTGTTGATCGTGGCAATCCAGGCGTGGCGCCAACTGATTCCTGGATTGCCACGAAGCCTGCGGCTCCTCGCAATGACGGGCATTCAATCAACGCTTTGTCGGAAGGATATGCCCAATTGGCAGGTTCAAGGAAAACTGAGACCTACAATCCGACCAAATCACCGCGCTACCGCCGAACCCTGCACTTCCGATATATTCCGAGCATGAATCGCCAAACCGGCCTCTCCACCCTGCGTGCCCACGAGGCCGAATTTCGGCGTCTTGGGGTGGAGCAATTGTATCTGTTCAGCTCCACCGCCCGCGACGCCGCACGGCCGGAGTCGGATGTCGATCTGTTCTTCGATCATCCGGAAGGCTCGCTCGGCCTGCTGGGATTGATGAACGTCAAGGAAGCCGCCGCGCGCATTTTGGGCCAAAACCCGCCGACATTATGTCCCGACGCAGCCTCCACCCCGTCCTGCGGCCCCAGATCGAGGCCAGCGCACAGCTGGTGTTCTGATGATATCCGCCGCCCCCATGGCGCGGCTGACCGACATCATCGACGCCATTCTATTGATCACCGAAGAGATGCAAGAC
>CAITEF010000395.1 GCA_903891315.1 uncultured Rhodospirillales bacterium
CTCGTTCATCTGACCGAACACGAGGGCGACCTTCGAGCCGTCCGGCGTCGGGTTGCCGTCGGCGTCCTTGGCGATAACGCCGGCGTCGAGGAACTCGTGGTAGAGGTCGTTGCCTTCACGGGTGCGTTCGCCCACGCCCGCGAACACCGACACGCCACCATGCGCCTTGGCGATGTTGTTGATCAGTTCCTGAATGAGCACGGTCTTGCCCACGCCGGCGCCGCCGAACAGACCGACCTTACCGCCCTTGGCGTAAGGTGCCAGCAGATCGACGACCTTGATGCCGGTGACGAGAATTTCAGCAGCCGTTGACTGCTCGGCAAAGCTCGGCGCCTCGCGATGGATCGGGAAACGCATCGTGGCGTTCACCGGGCCGCGCTCGTCGATCGGGTCGCCGATCACGTTCAGGATGCGACCCAGCGTTCCCGGGCCAACCGGCACCGAGATCGGCGCACCGGTGTCGGTGAACTCGGCGCCACGGACCAGACCGTCGGTGGCGTCCATCGCGATGGTGCGAACGGTGCGTTCGCCCAGTTCCTGCGCCACTTCGAGAACCAGCTTGTTCCCGTTCAGCGTGCCAATCAGCGCGTTCTGGATGAAGGGCAGTTCGCCTTCAAACTGAACGTCAACCACGGCGCCAAGGACCTGCGTCACGCGCCCGACATTGTTGCTCGACATACTCGTCTCCTGTTGCGTGCGAGGATCAGATGGCTTCGGCGCCAGAAATGATCTCGATCAGTTCTCGTGTGATATTTGCCTGACGGGCGCGGTTGTAGGTCTGCGACAGACGCTTGATCATGTCGCCGGCATTGCGCGTCGCATTGTCCATCGAGGTCATGCGGGCGCCGTGTTCACCGGCGGAGGATTCGAGCAGTGCGCGGTAGACCTGGATCGCCAGATTCTGCGGCAGCAGACGGGCGAGCAACTCTTCCTCGGCAGGTTCGTATTCATAGGTCGCCGAGGCCACACCCGGCGGCAACTCAACGGCAGCGGTCTCCGGCAACGGTGCCGGGATCACCTGCATTTCGGTCGGAACCTGTGCGATCACCGAGGCGAAACGGTTATAGATCACCGTGCACACGTCGAACGCACCGTCATGCAGCATCGCGGTGATGCGGTTGGCGATGTCTTCGGCGTCCGCGAAGTCGATGTTCTTGCGACCGGCGAAGCTGATCCCATCCGGCAGCAGGTTGGCGGCCATCTCGCGGCGGAGATAGTCACGGCCCTTGCGACCGACGGTGAAGATCTTGACGGTCTTGCCCTCAGCTTCGAGCGCACGCGCGGTGTTGCGCGCCAGACGACCAACGTTGGTGTTGAACGCACCGGCGAGGCCGCGATCCGCGGTGCAAACCACCAGCAGATGCACCTTGTCCGACCCTGTTCCCACCAGCAGCTTCGGCGCAGACGGGCTGCCCGCAACGGACGCCCCGAGCGAAGCCAACATGCGTTCCATGCGCTGGGCATAGGGACGTGCGGCTTCGGCCTTGCTCTGCGCGCGACGCAGCTTGGACGCCGCGACC
>CAITEF010000396.1 GCA_903891315.1 uncultured Rhodospirillales bacterium
GCCAGCGCCTCGGTCACCGTGTCGGACAGCAAGGTGACCGCATGGCGGAAGACCTGATTGCCGTGCATCACCAGATGGCCGGACATCTCGGGGCGGCCCACCGCGCCATCGACATACAGAATATCGCCTTGCTGGCCCTGGGCGTGCAAATGGGTGGAGAGAATGCCGCGATCAGCACCGGTGCCGTCGCCTTCACCGGCGCGCAGGAAAACCGCCCCTGCCCCATCGCCGAATAGCACGCAGGTGCCGCGATCTTCCCAGTTCAGGATGCGCGAATACACCTCAGCGCCGATCACCAGAACACCACGCGCGGCACCGCTCTTGATCAGGCTGTCGGCGACTGCCAGAGCATAGATGAAGCCGCTGCACGCGGCGGAGAGGTCGAACGCGAACGCGGCGGCACCGATTGCCGCCTGCACCCGCACCGCGGTCGCCGGAAAGGCCTGGTCTGGCGTGGAGGTGCCGACGATGATCGCATCGACGTCCTTGGCAGTCGCCCCGGCATCGGCCAGTGCGGCGCGGGCGGCCTCGGTGGCCATGAAGGCGCAGGTTTCGTGCGCCCCTGCGATATGGCGCTGGCGAATGCCGGTGCGCTCACGGATCCATTCGTCGGAGGTATCGACGCGGGCGGCCAATTCTTCGTTGGTGACGATGCGTTCCGGCAGATAGCCGCCGACGCCCGCCATTTGGCTGCGGACCACTCGCGTGGGGTGCGGCATGTTCGCCTCAGCCTGTCGTGGCGAGAGGGCTGATGCCGCCGATTCCTGGTCCATCCTTCGTCCCTACTCCTGCCACGTCTCGCGGTCCGCCCGGGCCTTCTGCCCGAAGCGCGCCGATCTTGCCCAGACCTTCGCGCATCCGATCATTGAAGCGATGCACCACCATGTCCATCGCCACGTCAACCGCGTGGGCAAACCCCATCGCATCCGTGCCGCCATGCGACTTCACCACAACCCCGGACAGACCCAGCATCACCGCGCCATTGTAGCGACGAGGATCCAGCCATTCGCGCAGGCGGTCCAGGCCGGGACGGGCCAACAGATAGGCAATCCGCGAGGCGATGCCGGCCGAGAACACCTGACGCAGCAACTGGCCCATCAGCTTCATCGCGCCCTCACCGGTCTTCAGCGCGATATTGCCGGTGAAGCCGTCGGTGACGACAACGTCGGTCGTGCCCGCGGTGATGTCATTGCCTTCGATGAAGCCGTGGAATTGCGGGGCAAGATGCGATTTGCGCAGCGTGTCTGCCGCGTCACGCAAGGTGTCGTTGCCCTTGGATTCTTCCGAGCCGACATTGAGCAGGCCGATAGTGGGCAGTGTCAGGCCGAGCACGGTTCGGGCGAACACGTCGCCCATCACCGCGAATTCGACCAGATTTCTGGTGTCGCACGACACGTTGGCCCCGAGATCGAGCATGATCACATCGCCACGCGCAGACGGGCTGATGGCCGCCATCGCGGGGCGGTCGATGCCGGGGAGCGTCTTGACGATGATCTTGGCCAAAGCGAGTAGCGCACCTGTGTTGCCGGCCGAGACCACGCCCTGCGCCTCGCCCTTGGCGACCGAATCAATGGCCAACCGCATCGACGCGTTGCGCATGCGCAGAGCGATGGTCGGCTTGGTGTCGGCAGCAATGGCTTCGGCAGTGTGACGCACCACGCAGCTGCGCGCCGCGCGCTTGTAGCGCTGCAGCAACACGCTGAGTTTGGCTTCGTCGCCGATCAGCAGGAACTTCGCGCCGGGATGGCGCTCAGTGGCGATATCAAGCCCTTCGACCACGATGTCAGGGGCACGGTCGCCCCCCATCGCGTCGATTGCCAGGCTATATTCGCTCTGTTCGCCGCTCTCCGCCATTTCTGCCCCAGTGATGCGCCTCGTCACACGCCGAAAACGACGCGCTATTCTCCGCCCGCTACCGTTTCAACGGAAGAAGCGCAAGTCTGCCGTACTGCCGGGCGGTGGCCCGAGTTGCAGCAACGTGGCACGCATGCCGGATCACCCACGCGAGATTGCGTGCCGAAGCACGCAGGCCCGGTACAGATCAGACGCGAACAGCGCCCTTCAGCGGCTTGCCAGCGGCGACCACTTCGCGGCCGTCATAGTGACCGCAATGGGCACACACATGATGCGGGCGCTTGAGTTCGCCGCAATTGGCGCACTCTGCGTGGGCCTGCGTGGTCAGAGCCTGATGGCTGCGACGCATGCCAGCACGCGAGGGCGAAGTCTTTCTCTTTGGAACAGCCATGGGACTAAGCCCCTCCGGTGAACTGAAACCTACGCCGTCACCGTTTCAGGTTTCAGGCACCAGGTTGTTGAATACCAACAATGTGAGCCGCGCCGTCTAGCAGAGGCGTCCTGCCCCCGCAAGCACATGTCGCAGTTTCCGCCATGCCGCAGCGTCACCCCTCCTCGTCTTCAGGGTCAGGCCGGGCAAAACGGGCCAGGGCGGCGAACGGACCGGACGGCTCTGAATTGAGGTCTTCCGGCAGTTTTGCGCCGGGTTTGCGCGGATAAGGGTCGAGCACGAGCGCAAGTTGCTCCACTGCCGCCTCTCCCAAATCGACCATCGTGCCGGAATAGGGAATTTCGTCGTCAGTCTCCGGGTCGGCATCGTCCGACTCGTTGCCCTCCGGGACGAAGACGACGCGAAACCGCTGGTCGACCACCTCGATGAACAATTCGAGCGAGACCACGCATTCGCGCTGCACGCGCGCGCGCAGCCGCCCTTCACAGACGATCTCACCGCCACGGGAGCCGGCTGCCGGGCGACGCAGCACGAAGCTGCAGGCGAGGAATTCAACCAACGGTTCTTGCAGCCGACCGGCGACGGCGTTGCGCTCGTCAGCCGTTGCCTCGAAGGAGAAGATGAAATCGGTGTCGCGAATCCGGTCGAGCGCGATCGGGTGCGAGATTTCCGGCGGCAACTGCGTCATGACGCGGCCACCTCCGGGGTGAGGAAGAGGTCTTCCAGCGCGCGAATCTGAGCGATCGATTTGCGCGCCAGATGTGCGTCCTGCGCGTAGACAATACGCGCGAGCCTAGCTGCGGCTGCCTCCTGGCGCTCGCCCGGCCACAGATTGCGCGCCAGGGCGTCGGCCAGGGTCTCGGGGCCGGTCTTCATCGCCTCGGCATAGGCATTCGCCCGACCGTGGAAGGCCTCCCACATCGTCTTGACGCGCTTGCCCACAGAAAGGTCGCTGACGCCCATCTCGCGGAGATTGACGTCCATGTCGTTGAACATCGCGTCGAATACTGCCTGGGACAGCTTCTGGCCCTGTGGATCGGCGGACAGCCTGCGGATCAGCAGATAGGCGTGCAGGCCAACCATATCGAAGCGGCCATCGACTGTGTCGGGCACGCCGAGGGTGGCGTAGTAATAGGGCAGACGGGCGGCCTGGACGGCCGCGCCGTAGAGTTCGTAGCCGCTGCGCTCGGCGCTCTCGCCTCGCAGCAGGCCAAACAGATTGAACACACCCATCTCGACACCCTTAATTGACCGGCCATGCACGAAGCAGCGGCCCCTGAATGGAAAATGGGGCGTGACGTGCGCCCCGTCTCGCCCTAGATGGATGACGAAACGCCATGCGGCAAGCACCGCGCCGCGCTGGCCTGACCGCGTCAAAGGACGATCCTCGTGCGCTTCTCCGCCTCTCGCTCACTGTCGGCTCTCCTGTTGGCTGCCGCATTGGCTGCCTGCTCGGCTCCGGATTTCATGTCCTTCCCGCCGCAGACCCGCGGCAACAAGGTCGATCCGGAATTGCTGGTCCAGCTCGTCCCCGGCACATCCACCCGCAATGACGTGGTGGCGCTGATCGGCACGCCGACCACCAAGTCGAGCTTCGACGACAACACGTGGATCTATATCAGCGAGGTCACCAAGCCGCTGATCGCCGCCACCCAGGAAATCCGCGATCAGAACGTGGTCGTGCTGACCTTCGACGCCAAGGGCGTGCTGCGCGGCATCTCCAAGCGTGGTGCGGCGGATGCCCGTCAGGTGACCGTGGTGGATCGCGCCACCCCGTCGCCGGGCAACGACACGTCGATCTTGCAGCAATTGCTGGGCAATGTCGGACGCTTCAGTACCGCGCCGGTGGGCGAAGGGTCGAGCAACACCACCGGCAGTGCCGGTGGCGCCAACAAGTTCTGATCAGTTGCTGAGCGCGTTGCGAATCGGCATTTCAAGCGCACCGCCGAGGATCGCATAGCCCAACCAGGTGAGGTGCAGCGTGTCGAAGGAGATATCCTTTGCCAGCACACCTTTGCCATCGAGCAGCACCGGGCCGGGATCGATCACCGTCACCCCTGGCTCGGCGCAGGCGGACAGCATCTTGTTGACCTGATCAACCTGAAGCCGCCACGAATCATTTGGCTGCTCACCGCGCGGCAGCAGCTTGAGCATCAAGATTTTTGATGTCGGCGAGCGACGGCGCAACTCGCCGACGACGGCCCCGATGCCGGTGGCGACATTGGTGAGATTTGCCTGTGGCCACAGATTGTTGGTGCCGATGAGCAGCACGATCAGATCCGGCTTCAATTTGGTGCCAAACGGGATACGCGGCAGCCGCCAGAGCATGCTGTGCGCGCCGTCACCCCGCACGCCGAGATTGAGCGCGCCGCGATACTGGTTGAAGTGGTCGAACACCGGCGGTGCCCAGGCTTCGGTGATCGAGTCACCGAGAAACACCACGTGAATCTTCGAGAGATCGGTTGTCGCCAGAATGGTGTCCAGCGCCGCCAGACGCGCCTGCCAGTTCGGATCCTGTTGCGGCGAGGGTGTTGCTTCGAATGGAAGCTGGGCTGGCATGGCCGCGCAACCTGCCTGTGCAAAATGGGTTGCCAGGAGGAGCATCCCGGCGAGTGTCGCAATTCGGCGCATAAGGTGATCCTTGCATTCTCGACGTCATCATAGCGCAGCGCAGCAAAGCGTGTAGCCGCTTCTCTGTCACATTGTTGCGTCAGCGGTCTTGGCACTATGCTGCACAGGCGGCTTGACGAAAAAGTGACTGACAAATCAGCGGAAGGGAGCGGAATGAAACAATCCGCCGAGGACGATATCTGGCCGTTTGTGCTGCGCCTCTATGGCAAGCCGGGCGTGCCTGCTGCTTGCCTCGATCTGCAAGACCGTTTCGGAGTCGACGTGCCATTGCTGATGTTCGCCTGTTGGCTGGCGCAACGAGGCACAGTGCTTGACGCAGACATGGCGACGCAGGCGCGGGAATTCATCGCACCCTGGCATCACGAAATCGTACGCGCCTTGCGCGCGGTCCGTCAGCATCTCAAGACAGGCCCCGCCCCTGCCCCATCGGGCGCCACAGAAATGCTGCGCGACGGCGTCAAAAAGGTGGAGTTGGAGAGCGAGAAGTTGGAACTGGCGGCGCTTGCGGCGTTGGCGGTCGATTGGACCTCTGGGCCCACGGCGAGCGTCGAGGCCAATCTGGCTGAGATGTTTACGGCGATGACCGGCCAGAGGCTCGATCTGCCGGGTTTGGCGCTGATCGCGCTGGC
>CAITEF010000397.1 GCA_903891315.1 uncultured Rhodospirillales bacterium
AGGGGTCAGTCCTAGGATTTTGGTATATTGGCATATTTACTGCTCAATGACGGTTATGGTTTCCAGTTTTGCCAGGGCTTGCTTCATTTTCCGGGCCGCCGCGACGCCCAGCCTCCGGGAACCACGACCGGCGTTGCTGTAGTGGCCCATGCCCAGCCGATCACTCACCCAGCGCAGGGATACCGCCGTCCGGCTCCGCAGCCTCAAGCAAGTGGTGTTCAAAGGCCCCGGCAATGTGCATCAGCGAAATCAAAGCGTATTCCCGCGGTTCCAGCCCACCTTTCAGGCAAGGCAACGGCTCGGGCCGGCCCAAGCCTTCCCAGCAGCCGACGCGGATGTCATTGAGAATCTGCAGCAGAAATTCCCGCTCGGCCGGCGACAGCGCCAGCCGCCAGCAGGACTTCAATTCCATCAAGTGCTCGGGACCAGTCAGCGCGTGGGCCAGCCGCTTCAACTGCCGGCGGTGTTCGCGCAGGGATTCGGCCAGCAATTCCTCGCGCTCCTGCACCTCGGCGCGCGAATCCGTCTTGGTCACTTCCGACGGCGGCGGCGGCGTGAAAGGAAAATGCGCAAGCAACTGTTTGAGATGAACCGCCTCCCTCGCCTCCAGCCGGTAGAGCAGCCGGTTGTCCCGCGGACGCAACTGTCTCATTCGGCCGGCTCCATGGTGGCCTGCAGCCGGTAATGCTGCAGTTGATGCACGTAAAACTCCGCCTTCTCGGGGCCCTCGCTGATGAGGATGCTCCGGCCCCGCTCATGCACTTCCAGCATGTGCTTGCGGGCCTTGGCTTCGTCCCAGCCAAAGACCTTCTGGAACACATGCGTGACATACACCATCAGATTCACCGGGTCGTTCCAGCAGATGACATGAAAGACCGGACCCAGCCGGTCGCGCGAACGTGTTTCCCCCGTGATGCCCGGAGTGGGCAGCGTCATCGGTTCGCTGAGAGCAGGCGTGGTCATGGCTTCGATAAGATGTCCCAATCTGCAATGAACCAGTGCGTTTGTCCAACGTCCACCAAACCCGGCGCCTCAATGAATCTCCGGCTGCACCATCTCGGGGTTGACACCCAAGTCCTCGATGGCCTGCGCCACGAGCTTGGGGGCGACCTGTTTCTTCTGCGCCAGCGCGTAGAGCGTGCCCACCACGGTGGACTCCGCGTCCACGCCGAAGAACCGCCGCAACCGCGCGCGGGTGTCACTCCGGCCGAAACCGTCGGTGCCCAGCGTAAACAACCCGCCGGGAACCCACGGCGCAATCTGGTCGGGCACCGTCCGGACATTGTCGGACACCGCGATGAAAGGACCCTTTTCCCCCGCGAGCAGGTTCTCGACGTAAGATTTCTTGGCCGGCGCCTCGGGATGCAGCATGTTCCAGCGCTGCGCGCGGATGGCATCGCTGCGGAGCAGCTTGTAACTCGTCGCGCTCCAGACATCGGCACTGACGCCGTAGCGTTCGGCCAAAATACTCTGCGCCTTGAGCGCGGACTGCATGATGGAGCCGCTGCCGAAGATGTGGGCCTTCACGAATTTGCCTTCCGGACCCGGCTTGAACTTGTACAGGCCGTTTAACACGCCCGCTTCGCAACCGGCGGGCATGGACGGTTGCACGTGATTCTCGTTGTAGAGCGCGATGTAATAATAAATATCCTCGTTCTCCACATACATGCGGCGCAAGCCATCCGTTACAATCACGGCCAGCTCGAAGCTGAATGCCGGATCATACGGCAGACAGGTCGGAATCGTGCTCGCGTGCAGCAAGCTGTGACCGTCCTGATGTTGCAGACCTTCGCCATTGAGCGTCGTGCGACCGGCGGTAGCGCCGAGCAGGAAGCCCTTGGCGCGAATGTCGCCGGCGAGCCAGAACAGATCGCCCACGCGCTGCAAACCGAACATGGAATAATACGTGTAGAACGGAATCATCGGCACGCCGTTGGAGGCGTAGCTCGTGCCGGCCGCAATGAACGAGGACATCGCCCCCGCTTCACTGATGCCTTCTTCCAAGATCTGGCCGTCCTTCGCTTCGTGATAATACAGCAG
>CAITEF010000398.1 GCA_903891315.1 uncultured Rhodospirillales bacterium
AGTTCAATCCTCCCCAGCAGCACCATTTCCCTTGCGGCAGCGATTTCGCGCATGGTAGTATGAAGTCTGCATACTGAAATGCGCAGAGGCCCTTATGTCGAACATCGAACGGATGACCGTTGTTGTCCCCGAACCCATGGCCGCCAAGATTCGTGCTGCAGTCGCTTCGGGCGATTATGCCTCGACCAGCGAAGTGGTGCGCGACGCGATGCGACTGTGGAGCGATCGCCGCGAATTCCGCCACGAAGAGCTGGCCGCGCTGCGCAACGCGTGGGATGCGGGCAAGGCCAGCGGCATCGCCGGGCCGATCGACATGACAGCGCTGATCAACGAAGCCAAAGCCGATCACGCGGCCACCGGCGGGCATGGCTGACATCGTCCTGTCGCTGCGCGCGCGGGACGATTTCAAGCGGATCTGGCGCTACATCGCGCTCGACAGCGAAGCCGCAGCCGATCGTCTGCTGCTCTCACTCGACGCAAAAATCGAACGGCTCCGTACTTATCCCGAGATCGGAGGCCGTCGCGACGAGATTCGTCCGGGTGCCCGAGCGCTCGTGCACGGCTCCTATATCATTTTGTACGAATACCATTCCGCCGACGCCACGATTGAAATCGTCGCCGTGGTTGAGGGCATGCGCGACCTTGGCCAGATCTTTTGATCAATAGATTTGCTTGGGTCTTTGCCGGTCGCCTCTCGCAATCGAGCGCGCACTTTGACTGTTCAAATGCCCAGCCACTCTAGCTGACCCGGCAAGGCGTCCGCACTGTAGTCAACCTGTAGAACACGGCGACGGGCCGGTTGGGTAGCCGCCGCGGATGCGTGCAGGATCGGGGTTGAATAGGCCCAAACGTCGCCAGTCTCGGCAAGGCAAGCCATCGTGGCCGATCGGGCAACGATCCCTGCAACCTGATCTACCGGCACGCACCCAAATCTGTGCGAGCCGGGGGCAATCAGCAGTGGGGCATTGGTGTCGGGCACGTCATCCAGATGCACACGCAGCGTCACCATGCGGGACAACAGTTCGAACGGCGGGGCAACGTGGTGCAGCCCGGCCTTTATCGACCAAGGGCCGAAGCCTTCCATCTCCACGCGTTCTCGCACGCAGATCGTGCGGTCCTGGTGCCATGCCAGCGACCAGTTGGTGCCTTGGCTCTTGTCGAACAGGATAGCCCGCACAGCACGGGCATCCGTCCCCAAAGCCCGGCTAGCCACGGCACCGATCGCGCCGTCAGTTGCAAGGTATGGACACAAGGCGGGCAACCCGCTGATGCGAACACCGGCTTGGTCTGTCGGTAGCTCTGCCAATACCGACAACAATTCGACAATGACCGGCAAGGCCGCTGCCCGGAACAGTTGCGCGCCATCGTTGGCAAGGGTCAAGGTCGTTACTGTAGTGGCGGACATCGCAACAGACTGCCATATCTCGCCGCCGTCGAGAAGCGTTGCGAGCGGCGTTACATCAGGGTGTTACAGGGAGTTGCACGGACAGGAATTTAGACAAGCCGGGGGAAC
>CAITEF010000399.1 GCA_903891315.1 uncultured Rhodospirillales bacterium
GCATTTGGGGCAGCGGACGCCTATCGCTTTGATTTCGTTAAAAGGAGCGTCTGACATGCCGGAAAGCGCCATTCAATCGGTGCAGCGTTTGACGCGAGAGCAAGAACTTTATCTTCTCGCACAACTCAGCGCGAGGATGCCTCTCCCTGAATTTCTGTTAGGGCCGCCAGAATTCGATCAAGAATCGGGACTATGGCGTCGCGCCACCCCTGTGACGCATGATCGGCAAGCGCGGGGTCAGCACCAGGGATCGTCAGACCTTCAATCTCCTGAGTGAGATGTTGCGCAAACCTTGCGAAACGGTCGGCTCCATCTTGGTGCGCTCGATACTGTGTGATGTAGAGATTTTCCACCAGCTTCGAAATCATCTGCGTCTCATGTCGAAGCGCAGTAAGGTCTTCCTGAACAGAATCGGCCATTGAACTCGCTCCCTGCGGCTTCCCGAACCTACGGTAACCAATGTGGGGGCAAGAGTCAGTCCCGCCGCGTCACCTGCCATTTGGTGTCCCAGCCTTCTCCCACGCTCTCCAGCACCCCTCGACTGAACATAGGTCACCCATCATCATGGCTTGGTCCGACAAAACACCGTCAGATGAAAACCTCGCGCGTCTCGACCGAGCAAGGCCGGGCGAGACGATTAGGATGGTTCCGCTGGGAATCGAAACCGGATGGCTTCTGATGATTGATAACTGTCCTGCTTGCGACAGGCCGCATTTACACAATCGAGCGTCACTCGCCTGCTACCGAAGTCTATTGGCTCCCCAGCCCCATGGCTCCGATCCTCGACAAGAGGAATTGGCGACCAGCAATGGCGACAGCGGATAGCGTAATACCAGTGTCCAGGCGAAGGATCAGACACAGCGAACGCCTCCCAAAGATTATTTTGAGAGGACGCTATCGTACTCCTAGCCGAGAGTCAGTCCGTGATCGCCAGCTTCCACCGCACCCCCAGCCCGTGCCCGATCTTCTCAGCCTTCCCGGCGGCGTGCATCCTTTGCAAGCCCCACAGGATGCGGATGAGGAGGTCGCTGCGCAGCTTGCGGTCTTCAACGTCCAGCCCCTTCTCCGCCATCGCCTTGCGCGCGATATCCTCGGCCGAAACAGGCTCGACGGCATCCCGCAGCGCGTCCCGGCACCTGGACGATATCTCCCCCTGGGCAAAGTGGCTGGTGCGGCGTAGGCGAGCCCGACGCGGCTTGACCGTGTTTGCGTCCCTCGTCGGATCAAACAAGCGCAAGGTCGCCTGTAGATTGGTCAGGCTCTCCCGCTCTCGGGCAATCTCGCCTTCAAGTGTGGCGATCCGGCCGCGTATCTCCGCAGCCTTCTCCATGAGCGCCCCGACGATGATTGATCCGGCCATGTTGCACCTATCCCATTGGACAAATAGGATATGGTCATAATTGCGGCTAACCCTCTCACATCAATGGTGGCAACTGATGCATAACACCGCTTTTGTCCTGCATAGCAGGCATTGTTGGTTAGTAACCACGCGCCGTCAAACGAGGCGTCACTAAAGCAAGCTGTAGGATGCGTAAGCGAAGAGGCTGGGCAAGAACTCTAAGCGTGCTGGATTTCGGGTGTTTTTGGTGTTCGCGGGAACCATATTGGCGTTGTA
>CAITEF010000400.1 GCA_903891315.1 uncultured Rhodospirillales bacterium
CCGCCCATCTGCTCACCAGCGAAGGCGGCGGCACGGCGGCCTTGTCCGGTGCGCAGGTGATGCCGCTCGAAGGTGAGGGCGGGCAGTTCTCACCCGAGACGCTGAAGGCTGCGATCTACGCGCCGTCGCGCTACGCCCCGCCGCTCACGCTGGTCGCCGTCGAGCAGACCGCCAATCTGGGCGGCGGCACAGTCTGGGCGCTCGATGCGCTGGACGAGGTGGCGCAGATTGCCCACGCAGCGGGAATGGCCACGCATATGGACGGCGCCCGCCTGCTCAACGCCACAGTCGCCAGCGGGATCGCGCCTGCGCGAATGGTGCAGGGCTATGATTCGGTCTGGCTCGATTTCACCAAGGGGCTCGGCGCTCCGCTGGGGGCGGTGCTGTGCGGCTCGGCCGAGTTCATCGACCGGGCTTGGCGCTGGAAGCAACGCATGGGCGGCTCGCTGCGTCAGGCCGGGATGAATGCCGCGGCGTGTCTGTATGCGCTGGACCACAATGTCGAGCGGCTGGCGGCGGATCATGCCAACGCCCAATTGGTGGCCAAATTGTTCGCCGCCCTGCCCGGCATCACCGTCGAGCAACCCCAGACCAATCTCGTCTTCCTCGACACCTCCGCCACCGGTCGCTTGGCGGGCGAATTGGCCGCCGAACTGCGCCGCCATGGGGTGTTGATCTCGACGATGGGGCCTTACCGGATGCGCGCCTGCACGCATCTGGATGTCGATGCGGCGGGGATTGACGAAGCGGCGGCGATTTTCCGCCGCGTTCTCGGCAACTGACGCCGATTTCGCGCCGCTGCATCGCGCAGATCACGAAACCTTGTTGGCGATGGTGCGAACCTGACGCTGAAGACATCTGCCGGAGCGACCGCGTTCAGTCGCTGCGTGTCAGTGTCAGTGCACAGATTCAGGAGACCGTCATGCGTATCAGCCTCATCCCTCGTCTGCTGGCCTTCACCCTGGTGCTCGGCCCGCTCTCAGCGCAGGCGCAGACTGCAACCCCACAGACCGGCACCACCGGCCCAGCCACCCAACCCAATCGCCCACCGCGTCAGACGTTCCAGGAACATTTCGACAGCGCCAACACAACGCATGACGGGCATCTGACGCTCGAACAGGCCCAGGCCGCGAAATGGACGGCTGTGATCCGCCGGTTCGACAAGGTCGACACCGAGCACAAGGGTTATATCACCGCCCAGCAATTGCGCGACCAGTTCGCCCGTGAGCGTGCCGACAAGGCGAAGGCGACCGGCACCGCTCCGGCGGCGAATGCGGGGACCAAAAGTTAGTTTGAGTCGGGCCTCGTAGGGCGGACCAGCGCAGCGCAGTCCGCCCTACGAATCGGGGTTTATCGCCCGAATGCCCGCAACCACGTGTCCACCGCCGCACGCACCGAACGTTCGATCTCCTCATCGGTGGGCAGAGGGTCGATGGAAAGACTGCGGCGCAGAAACACATCTGAGCGCATCAGCGCCATAAACTGCTCGGCGGCGATGTCTCGGTCGTCGACCTGCACGAGCCCCGACTGATCCATCACGCCGAGCCAAGCGATGAACCGCTCGCGCATGGTGCACGGGCCGTTGGCATAGAATGTCCGTCCCAACTCCGGGAACCGCGCGGCCTCGGCCAGCGCCACGCGGTAGAGCGACAACGTCCGCTCGCGCAGCATGAAGCGCAACAAGCGCGTGCCCATCGACTCGAGCACAGCGCGCAGATCGTCCACCTGCTCGGGGAACATCCCCTCATAAAGCGGCGTCTCCAGCCCCTTGTCCTGCATGATGGTGGCGAACAGAGCTTCCTTGGAGGCGAAATGCGCATAAAGCGTCGCCTTGGAGACAGAGGCGGTGCGCGCCACCTGGTCCATGCTCACCGCGCCATAGCCATGCGCCAGAAACAACTGCTCCGCCGCGACCTGAATCTGGCGACGCTTCGGAGAGCCTTCCGGCACGAACTCGGCAGAAATGTCCATGCTTTCACTCATGACCATGGTTTTGGGGATTCGAACTCCCTTCGTCAAGGCTAAACTGAACCGTCTAGTTTAGCCTTGACGCAGCGCAATATCGCACTATCTTCCCGCTGAACTGAACCGTCTGGTTCACCTGAGGATGAGATCGATGAACGCTGTGACCGACAAGCTCCAGCCCGCAGAGACCAAGCCGGCCACACCGACCCATCAAGCCCCATCCCCGCGCAGCCGCCGCAAGCTGCTGCGCGGCGTGGCATTGGGGGCCGTGCTGGTGGGTGCGGTGATCGGTGCGAATTGGTGGTTCATGGAAGGGGCCTTCATCCAGAGCACCGACAACGCCTATGTGCAGTCCGATATCGCCGTCCTCGGCCCGCGCATCGATGGTCTCGTGGCAAGTGTGAACGTGGCCGACAACCAAGCCGTCAAGGCCGGTGACGTGCTGTGGACGCTGGACCCCGCCGACCGTCAGGCGCAACTCGATCAGGCCCGTGCGGCTGTTGCCGAAGCAGAGGCCGCGGTCGGCGTGGCACAGCGTCAAATCGCCCAGCAGCAGGCGACCATCGCCGCCGCCGACGCCAACATTGCCTCCGCCGACGCCGAGCGCGTTCGGGCCGCCGCCGATATGAGCCGCTCGCACGCGCTCGTCGCCCCCGGCTGGACCTCGCGTCAGGCCGATGATTCGGCGCGCGCCGAAAGCCTGAAGGCTGATGCCGCCTTTGTTAGCGCGCAGGCGATGCGCGAGCAGGCCGCCCAGGGTCTCACCGTCGCCCAGGCCGCCGCAGCGCAGGCGCAGGCCCATCTGGCGACCGCGCAGGCACAGGCACATATCGCCGAGGTCAATCTCGGCTACACGGTGACCCGCGCCCCAGCCGACGGCATTGTCGGCAACCGTGCGGTGCGGGTGGGGATGTATGTGGCACCTGGCCAGCAACTGCTCGCCCTCGCCCCGCAGCAACTCTTCGTTGTGGCGAATTTCAAAGAGACCCAACTCGCCCGCATGAAGCCGGGCCAGAACGTGGTGCTCACCGCCGATATCGACACCAGCAAATCCGTCATCGCTCATGTCGACAGCATCGCCCCTGCCTCGGGCGCGCAGTTCTCGCTGCTGCCACCGGAGAACGCGACCGGCAACTTCACCAAGGTCGTCCAGCGCTTCCCGACCAAGCTGGTCATCTCGCCCGAGGAGGCCGCCAAGGCACCTTGGCTGCGCGCGGGGCTCTCGGTCACCGCCGAGGTCGACACGCGTGACGGCAATCCGGTCCGTCGCGGCCTGATCGGCAGCCTGCTCGCCCGGATCGGGCTGAGCTGAGCATGGGCATGCCCCCTGCCCCCCGCCCGGAGCCCGTCATCACCTGGCGGGAATGGGTGGGCTTCATGTCGATGGTGCTCGGCATGTTCATGGCGATCCTGGACATTCAGATCGTCAGCTCCTCGCTCTCGGAAATCCAGGCCGGCCTCTCCGCCAGCCCGGACGAGGTGTCGCAGGTGCAGACCTCCTACCTGATCGCTGAGATCATCATGATCCCGCTCTCGGGCTGGCTTTCGCGGCTTTGGTCGACGCGGGTGTTGTTCACCTGTTCCGCCGCAGGCTTCACCGCCTGCTCGCTGCTCTGCGCGTTGTCGCATGATCTCGGCTCGATGGTCGTCTTCCGCGCCTTTCAGGGCTTCATCGGCGGCGCGATGATCCCGACCGTGTTCGCCACCTCCTTCCTGCTGTTCCCTGGCAAGAAGCGCGCGCAGATCTCGATCCTGATCGGCCTCACCGCCACCCTGGCGCCCACGATTGGCCCGACCTTGGGCGGTTGGCTGACGCAGCAATTCTCCTGGCACTGGCTGTTCCTGATCAACGTGCCGGTGGGCGCGCTGGTCGCGTTCAATGTCTGGACATTCCTCGACATCGACCGCGCCAATCCGTCGCTGGCCAAGCATTTCGACCTGATCGGGCTGCTTCTGATGGGCACCTTCCTCGGCACGCTCGAATATGTGCTGGAGGAGGGCAACCGCAACGATTGGTTTGCCGACCCGCTGGTGCGCGATCTGGGAATCGTCTCGGCCGTCACCGCCGTGCTGTTTTTCTGGCGCATGCTGGTCCGCCGCGAGCCGCTGGTCGATCTTTACGCCTTCCGCAACGCCAATTTCGCCTTTGGCTGTTTCTTCAGCTTCATCGTCGGCATCGGGCTTTACGGCTCGGTCTACGTGATCCCGCTCTTTCTCGGCCGGGTGCGCGGCTACAACTCGATGCAGATCGGCGAGACGATGTTCATCACCGGCATCGCAATGTTCGCCTCCGCCCCGATCATCGGCCGCTTCTCCGCCAAGCTCGATCTGCGCCGAATGCTGACAATGGGCATGATCATGCTCGCCATCTCGATCTGGTGGATGGGACAGCTCACCAACCAAAGCGCGTTCTGGGAACTCGCCGCCCCGCAGGCACTGCGCGGTGCAGGAACCATGCTGTGCATGCTGCCGGTCAATCAGCTCGCCCTCGGCACGCTGCCGCCGATGCAGTTGAAGAACGCGTCCGGCCTTTACAATCTGATGCGCAACCTTGGCGGTGCAATTGGTTTGGCCGCGATCAACACGGTGGCGACCGCGCGTGAGCGGCTTCACACATTGCATCTCGACGAGCAGGTCACCTGGGGCCGGGCTGCGGTGAACAACGCAACCATGGGCATGAAGCTCAGCCTGCAACCGGTGATGGGCGACAACACCCAGCTGGCGGTGATCAAGCGGTTGTCGCTGATGGTGCAACGCGAGTCCCTCACGCTGACTTACAACGACATCTTCTACCTGATCGCCATTGTCTATTTCGTCGCGATCCCGCTCACCTTCCTGCTCCGCAAGCCGGCAGGCCATGGCGGCGGCGGCGCGCACTGACCAAATTGGAATAAACGCGACCACCGCTTGCCTTCCGCCTAATTCTCTGCCCTGATTTCCTGACACCCGCGCAAAGCGGGGCTCAAAAATTGGGGGCGTTTCATGAAATCATCTCTGCGTCTTATGCTGGCGGCGTCGGTGGGGGTGGGTCTCACCCTTCCAGCCATCGCAGCCGACCCGATCAAGATCGGTGTCATCGCCGAAGTCAGCTCGATCTCCGGGGCCGCGATCCCGAACGCGGCCAAGCTCGCCGCCGATGAAATCAACGCCGCCGGTGGCGTGAACGGGCGGATGATCGAGATTGTCGAATATGACGATCACAACTCCGCCGCCGACGCGGTGCGCGCCTTCCAGCGCGCGGCGAGCCAGGATCACGTGCATGCGGTGATCGCCAGCTACGTCTCTGAAGTCGTCCTTGCCTTGGAGCCCTGGTCGGGCCGCCTCAAAATGCCGATGATCACCCCCGGCGCTGCGTCGGACGTGATCTCGCATCGCGTGCATGAAGATTATGCCGCCAACAAATACACCTTCCACGGCTACATGGCCTCCACCTTCCTCTCTGATTCGGTCTGCGACGGCGTGAAGGCGATTGCCGGGCCGTTGAAGCTGAAGAACGCCGTGGTGATGAGCGAAGACGCCGCCTGGACGATCCCGCTCGACGCCGAATATCTCAAATGCCTGCCGAAGATCGGCATCAACGTGATGGACCACATCCGCCTGTCGCCGGACACCACCGATTTCACCCCGATCTACAACAAGATCGAGGGCCTGAAGCCGGACGTGATCATCACCGGCATCTCGCATGTCGGTGTGCAGCCCACCGTGCAATGGCACGACCAGCAAGTGCCGATTGCAATGATCGGCATCTCCTCGCAGGCGACCTCCAGCACGTTCTACAAAGACACCAACGGCGCGGCCGAGGGCGTGATCTATCAGACGATCTCGGCACCGGATGTGGGTGTGACGCCGAAGACGCTGCCTTTTGTGAAGGCCTATGAGAAGCGCTACAACATCACGCCCGCCTATTGCGGCTATACCACCTATGACGAGGTCTATTTCATCGCCGACGCCATCAAGCGCGCGGGCGGGACGGACCCGGACAAGATCGTCGATGAGCTGGAAAAGACCTCCTATGTCGGCACCATCGGCAAGGTGGAATTCTACGGCCGCGACAGCGAGTTCACCCACGCCATCAAGGTGAGCCCGGAATATATCGGCGGCATGCTGGTGCAATGGCAGGGCGGCAAACAGGTGACTGTCTGGCCGAACGACATCGCCAACGCGAAGATCAAGTTCCCCGGTTACATCAAGACCGGCACGAACTGATTTTTCGCGACACCACGCCGTCATTGCGAGCGAAGCGTGGCAATCCAGGAGCCCGAAGCACGGCCCTACGACTTCTGGATTGCCACGTCGCATTCGCTCCTCGCAATGACGGGCAACGCTCATCAGCGGTAACTTCATGAAACTCCTGCAAATCCTCATCGACGGGTTCGCGATCAGCAGCCTGTATGGCCTGGGGGCCATCGGCTTCACGCTGATCTTCGGCGTCTCCGGCGTGCTGAACCTGTCGCATGGCTCGATCATGGTCACCGCCGCCATTGCCGCATGGGTCATCGCGGGCGATCTCGGCCTCGGCCCGTATGGCGGTGCGGCGGGCGGGGTGGCGATGGCGGTGGCGTTGAGCCTGCTCACCTACATGCTCGTCGTCCGCCCAATCCAGACATCGAGCCGGATTGCCCGTGAGGAAAAGGAGATTTTCGTCCTCACCGGCACCCTGCTCTGGGGGATCATGATCCAGGAGGCGATCGCCTATCTCTTCACCTCCAACCCGAAAACCGTCCGCCCGTTGATCCCCGGCGTGATCGAAATCCTCGGCGTCCGCACGCCGATGCAGGAAATTCTCACCGCCGTGATCTCCTGGGTGGTGATCGGGCTGCTCTGGCTGCTGGTCAACCGCACCAAGGCAGGCAAGGTGCTGCTCGCCGCCTCGATCAACCCGCGTGGCCTCACGCTGCTCGGCTTTGAATTGCCGCAGATCTATTTCTGGGTCTGGGCATTGTATGGCCTGCTCGCGGGCATTGCCGGGCTGCTGCTTGGTGCCTTCCTGGGCGTGAGTTCGGACAATGTTGGTCAGTTGACGGCAAGTGCATTCTCCATCGTGGTTCTGGGCGGGCTTGGTTCGGTGACAGGATCGCTGATCGGGGCCTATGTGGTGGGGTATTTGGAGACCATCACCGCCTATTCCGGCGGCCCGTCGATCCGCACAATCCCGGTTCTGCTGCTGTTGGTGCTGGTGGTCTATATTCGGCCGCAAGGCCTGCTGGGGCGACGCTGATGACCAACCGCAAAAGCTTCGCGGCCATCGCCGCCGTTCTGTTCGCACTCGCTTTGCTGCCATTCGGCGTGTCGGGCTATGTTCTCGGGCTGCTTACCTTGGGATTCTACACAGCGGTGTTCGCGATGTCGTGGGATCTCCTGTTCGGCTTTGCGGGTGAGGTGAATTTCGGGCCGAGCTTCCTGATCGGAATCGGCGCCTACACGGCGGCCTTGCTCAACCACTACGAACATTGGCCGATCTGGGCCTGCGTGGTCACCGGCGGTGCAGCGAGCATTGTAGCAGGACTCGTACTGGCCGTTCCAGCTTTGCGTCTCTCCGGCCCCTATTTCGGCCTCGTGACCCTCGTTGCCGTGCTGATGCTGCAAAACATCATCGTGCTGTTCGCTGGCATCACCGGTGGCGAAATCGGGCTTGATCTGCCCGACGTGCTCTCCATCGACGACAGCAACAATTACTGGATCGCGCTCACCTTCATGGGCATCTCCGGCGCGATCCTGTTTGGCCTGTCGCGCTCGGCGGTGGGGCTGATCCTGCAAGCCTCCGGGCAGGACGCAATGCAGGCCGCAGCCCTCGGATTCAACGTGACCAAACACAAACTCGCAGCTTTCTGCATCTCCGCTCTGTTCTCTGGCCTGTCGGGTGCGATGCTGATCTTCTACGAGGGCACCGTCTCGGTCGGCACCGTCGTCGACATCGCCGTCGGCGTGCAGGTGATCATCGCAGCCGTCCTTGGCGGACGCCGCACCATCCTCGGCGCAGCTCTCGGCGCGATCTTCCTGATCGGTGCGGGCGAACTCCTCCGCCCGCTCGGCGAGGCCTCGACCTTCGTGGTCTCCGCCATCGCCTTGGTGACAATCCTCTTCGTGCCGGGCGGTTTCCTCGGCGCGCTGCTGCATGGCGAGAAGCGCTGAGATGACGAACCTCCTCGAAGTCTCCAACCTGACAAAACGCTTCGGCGGCCTCGTCGCGGTGAAGGACATGCATCTGTCCATCGCGGGTGGCGAGATCCTCGGCCTGATCGGCCCGAACGGCTCCGGCAAATCCACCGTGATGAAGCTCATCATGGGCATCGAGCGGCCCAACGCTGGCAGCGTGAAAATCGATGGCGAGGAGGTCGCGGGCCTGCCCTCGCACCAGATCGCCCGCAAGGGTGTCGGCATCGTCTTCCAGCACTCCCGACCGCTGCACCGGCAGACCGTGTTGGAGAACATCAAGCTCGCCCTCCTGCCCGACTCCCTGCTGCAACTCTTCGCCGCCGCCCATATCGAAGAGCGCGCGCATGAGATCGCGCGCCGGGTGCATCTGCATCACGTCATCAACCGCCTGCCCGGCACCCTGCCCTTCGCCGATCTGCGCCGCCTCGAACTCGCCCGCGCCATCGCGCGCAACCCGAAAGTCGTATTGGTCGACGAGCCCTTCGCCGGTCTCACCGCACCCGAGGTTGCCGATTTCTCCAACCTCATCGCCTCCTTCCGCAAAGATGGCCACGCCGTGCTTCTGGTCGATCACAATGTCCGCGGTGTCGCGAACCTATCGGACCGCGTGCTCGCCATGTATCTCGGCGAGTTCATCACCGAGGGCTCGGCAGACCACGTGATGCGCAACGAGACCGTCCGCCGCGTCTATCTTGGCGGTGCCCTCCAGCACCACGACCGCGCCACCCCGGTGAACACCGCCGACGAACTCCTGCGCGTCGAGAATCTCTCGGTCTTCTACGGCAAGGCCCAAGCGCTGGACGATGTCTCACTCACCGTCGCCAAAGGCGAATTCGTCTCCGTCGTCGGCCTCAATGGCGCGGGCAAGACCACCCTGTTCAACGCCATCTCCGCCCTCGTCCCTTCCACCGGCGTGGTCGCCTTCGACGGCGGCGGTCTCGACGGTCGCAGCGCAGGCCAGATCGCCCGCGCCGGGATCGTGCAATGCCCGGAAAGCCGCGAACTGTTCGGCGATATGAGCGTCCGCGAAAATCTCGACCTCGGTGGCCATCACCTCCCCGATGAAGAAGCCAAGAAACAGCTCGACTGGCTGCTCGACCTTTTCCCGATCCTGAAATCCCGCGCGGGTCAGGCCGCCCGCACTCTCTCCGGCGGCGAGCAACAGATGCTCACCATCGCCCGCGCCCTGATGATGAAGCCCCGCCTGCTCATTCTCGACGAGCCCACACTCGGCCTCGCCCCGGTGATTCTCGAACAGCTCTCCAAGGCCTTGGAGGTGCTGCGTCAGACCACCGACATCACGGTTCTGCTCGGCGAGCAGAATGTCACCTTTGCACTGCCCCATGCTGATAGAGTCTATGTGCTTGAGCATGGTCGCTTCATCTGGGAAGGTCCGCCCGAGCGATTTGCCACTGAAGCCGGAGCGCAATTCCTGTGATCGATTCCCGCGTAGACGCCGCCCGTATCAAAGCCGGTCTTGCCGGTGTGACCGTCATCTGCGGCACCACCGACGAAATCCTGCACAGCGGCGCTTACGGGATGCGCGGCGACCAGCCGATGACGCTCAACAGCATCGGTCGCATCGCCTCGATGACCAAGGCCATCGTCTCCGCCACCGCCTTGCGCCTTGTCGCCCGGGGTCTGCTCTGGCTCGACGAGCCGATCTTCAATCTGATCCCCGAACTCGCCACCCCCAACATCATCACCGGCTTTTCGGATGCCGGTGAGCCGATCCTGATCCCCTGCGAGCGCGCAATCACCTTGCACCATCTGCTCACCCACAGCGCGGGCTTCGGCTACGACACCTGGAACCCGGAAATCCAACGTGTCCTCAAGCAACGCGGCCAAGGCCGGATGCCCGCCAATGCCGAGGAACTCCGCACCCTGCCCTTGCTCTTCGAACCCGGCACACGCTGGAATTACGGCATCAACATCGAAGTGGCGGGCCTCGCCATCGAACGCGCCGCCGGTCGCCCGCTTGCCGAAGTGGTCGCTGATGAGATCACCATCCCGCTGGAAATGGCCGACACGTCCTTCCTCCCCGGCCCCGAACACGTCTCCCGCGTCATCCCGCTCGGCCTTCGTGGCGCGGACGGCGCAATCAAACCGCTGGACGTGGCCATCCCCACCTCACTCCCCTTCGTCTATGGCGGCGGCAATCTGTTCTCCACCGCCCCGGATTACCTGATCTTCCTGCAAGCCGTGATGCGCGGCGATCTGCTGCCGCCCGCGCTGCAAGCCGAATTCCTCCGCCCGCAACTCCCCGCCTCACCGTCCGTCGGCCAACTCAAGAGCCATGACCCACGCTCGAATGACGCCGATCTGTTCGCAGGCATGCCCACCACCTGGAGCCTCGGCTTCCTGATGAACTCCCAGCGCACACCGCAGGGCCGCAGCGCCTTCAGCCATTGCTGGGCCGGGATCAACAATTCCTATTACTGGATCGACCTCACCCGTGGCACTTGCGGCGTGGTGATGGCCCAGTTGCTCCCCTTTGCCGACCCCGGCGTCCTCAGCGTGTTTGCCGAATACGAATCCGCCATCAACGGCCTCTAACCCCGCAGGGTGCGATCCCGAAGGAATCGCACCAAAAACCGCCCCATTTAGGTAATCACCCGGAACGTTTGAATCGCCTCTCTACGCAAGCGCCCGAAGCCGTTTTAATTCGTCGCGCGCCCGTTCGAGCCGTTTCTCCCGCCGCGCCCAAGTGATCACCCCGCGCGGCAGCTTGATTTTGAACGGTTCCGGCTTCGGACGCGGCTTGCGCGGCATGCGAGGTTTGGGCGGACGCGGCGGCGTCGGCACCCAAGGAATCTCATCCACGCCCAATGCCCGCAGCAAAGGCCGCAGCACGCGACGTGCCTGCGGATAGGTGTCGAGCATCGCCACCATCTCAGGCTCGGTCGTCAGCAGATGCACGAATTGCGAACGATATCCCATCGCCCGATACCCGCCCGGCCCCACAATCCAGCCAAATTTCCGAGGTAGGGCGAGTGCACGACCCGCCTGAGAGCCAGGCCGCTTTTGCCCGCCACTCCGCGTAGGCCAACAGCGCAACTTGCCCGCACGAAACCGCACCAACATCCGCTCAAACCGAGCAAACATCCGGCCCGTCCGATTGTAGAGCAGAATGGCAAGTTGCCCCTCCAACCCCCAATACCCCATCAAAGACCGCAGCCCAGCCAGAATCATCCGCAGTCGCGCGGGGATGTCAGGCACAGAATGTAGGGTGGGGGCGAGATCCATCCGGCAGGATAGACGATGACTCAGGCATGGCGGTCAATGTAATTCGTCGTCAAAAATCCATCATTGCGCGTTGCGTAGGGTGCCAATTCCGCAGGAATTGTACCAAACACGCCAACCCCGTGGTGCAATTCCTGCGGAATTGGCACCCTACTGACCAATACAATCACAAAAAACCCGTCATCGCGAGCGAAGCGTCGCGATCCATCGATGTCACAGACCTCGCTCTTCCTCCTCAATGGATTGCGACAGCCATCGCAATTTTGCCTCACCTGCCGCGCGCGCTGTTTCAAAAACTCCTGGTCGGACGATCCAGCACCCGCCGCCCCATCAAACTCGCGACCAGATCCACCAGCAAAATCGCCGTCCGTCCCCGCTCGTCCAGGAACGGATTCAGCTCAACCAAGTCAAGGCTGGTCACCCGCCCGCAATCATGCAGCATCTCCATCACCAGATGCGCCTCACGGAACGTCGCACCCCCAGGCACCGTGGTGCCGACAGCGGGTGCGATGGCTGGGTCGAGAAAATCCACATCCAGGCTGACATGCAGCACGCCATCCTCCGCCTCAACCCGGCGCAGGAACGACGCGAGAAGCGGCGCGATGCCGTGCTCGTCGATGGCGCGCATGTCATGCACCGTCACCCCTGCCTCGGCCAGCGGCCCCCGCTCGGCGGGATCCACACTGCGGATCCCCATCATGCAGATATTCTCCGGCCGCACGGCAGGCATCAGCGGTGGAAAGATGCCGTCGAAACCCGGTCGTCCCGTCACATAGGCGACCTGAACGCCATGCAGATTGCCGCTCTCGGTGCTGTCCAACGTGTGAAAATCCGGATGCGAGTCGAGCCACAGCACAAAAAAATTGCGCCCCTGCTCGGCCGCACGCCGGCTCAATCCGTGCAACGTCCCTGCCGCCACGCTGTGGTCGCCGCCACACACAATCGGCAAGCCGCTCGCCGACGCATCATACACCGCCGCTGAGATCGCCTCCGTCCAGGCCACCACCTCCGGCAGATTTTTGATCACAGGATTCGGATGCCGCAGATCGCGCAGCTTTGCCCGTACGATCTCGCCGCGTTCCTCCACCACATAACCCAAGTCGCGCAACGCACCCGCCAGACCCGCCGCCCGGAACGCGCCGGGGCCCATATCGCAGCCCAAGCGTCCGGTGCCGTCCTGCACCGGTGCGCCAAGTATGATGCAAGTGGAATTGGTCATCGTCCTGGCGTCCTTTGTTTGGCGCGGACGCCGACAGCGGTCACGTTGTTTCTCATTTTACGCGTCATTGCGAGAAGGCACGAAGAAACACCCCAGGAGTGCCGCCAAAAGATTCCTGGGTTGCTGCGGAGCAAAGCTCCTCGCAATGACGCGCAAAAAGCAATCACCGCCCCTTGCGCTTCTTCCCCTCTTTGCGCGCCGACAAGGCCGCCGTCGCCGTCACCGGATGCTTAGGTGCCGCCCCCAGCGCCCGCAACTGCGCAATCGTCTGTCGCGTGGTGATCTGCTCCGGGTTCTGCCGCAGTTCGATCACACTCGGCTTCCCGCTCTTCGCAGCCCTGCGGAACGCCGGCAGGAATTCCTCGGTGCTGTTCACCACCTCGCCATGCCCGCCAAAGCTCTCAATGAACTTGGCAAAATCCGGGTTGGTCAGTGCAGTGCCGGAGACCCGCCCCGGAAAAGTCCGCTCCTGATACATCCGGATCGTGCCGTACATCGAATTGTTGAACACAATCACAATCGGGTCGACCGCATGATGAAACGCCGTGGCCAATTCCTGACCCGTCATCAAAAATCCACCATCCCCCACAAATGCCACCACCTGACGCTCCGGATGCACAACCTTCAGCCCAATCGCCGCCGGAACCCCATAGCCCATCGCGCCATTGGTCGGCCCGAAGAAGCGCTGGCCGTCCTTCAAATTCATGAAACGCGGCGGCCAGGTGGCGAAATTGCCCGCATCGCAGGTCATGATCGCATCCGGCTCCAATTCGCCCTCCAGATCGCGCATCACCTGGGCGATGTTGAGCGGCCCCTCATAATCCGGCACCACCATCCCCTTCAGACGCAGCGCGCGCAGCTCCGCCGTCCAGTCCTTCCAGGCGCATTTGCCGGGCTTCAGATCGGCCACCGAAGCAGCGAACGCGTTGATATCGCCTGCAATCCCAAGGGCTGGACGGAACACCCGGCCAATCTCGGCCTCGTCCGGATAGACATGCACAATCGGCGTGCTGCCCGCCTGATCGAACAGCGTGTAGCCTTGGCTCACCGCCTCTGCGAGGCGGGTGCCGAGCGCCAGGATGAGATCGGCCTCCTTGACCTTCGCCACCAGCGCCGGATCGGAGCCGACGCCGAGGTCGCCCACATAATTCTCCGCCGTCCCCGGATAGAAAGACTGCCTGCGGAAGCTCACCGTGGTTGGGATGTTGTGCGACCGCAGGAACTTGCCAATCGCCTCACGCCCCGCCGCAGTCCAGCCCCCACCGACAATGGCGAGTGGCCTGGACGCTTTCTTGAGCAACTTCACAAACGCCTCGATCGCCTCCGGGTCAGGGTGCGGCGCGAACACGCGGGCGGGCGGGATGTCCGGCACCGAGACGATATGCTTCTGCATCTCCTCCGACAGCGCGATCACCACCGGACCGGGACGCCCAGAGGTCGCCACATCCACCGCATGCGCGACCAACTCCGGAATCCGCGCCGCGTCATCGATCTGCGTCACCCATTTGGCCAAGGGTGCGAACATCTTGCGGTAATCGACTTCCTGGAAGCTCTCGCGATCGGTCTCGTTGAACGGAATCTGCCCCACGAACAGCAGCAACGGCGTGCTGTCCTGCTGCGCAATGTGCACACCGATGGAGGCATGGCACGCCCCCGGGCCACGTGTGACGAAGGCGGCCGCCGGGCGGCCATGCAGCTTGCCATAAGCCTCGGCCATGTTCACCGCACCCGCCTCGAACCGGCACGTCACCAGATGCAGCGAGTTGCGCACCGTGTAGAGCCCGTCCAGCACGTCGAGATACGATTCGCCCGGCACCGCGAAGACGTGGTCGATGCCCTGTGCGACCAACGCGTCGGCCAGAATGCGGCCACCTGCGCGCGGCTCGATCTTCGATTTCGGCTTGCTGGCCATGACAGCGATTCCCCCTGGATTTCCACCAGGATGCTAGCCAAGGCTTTCAGCTTCGTCACCTTTTGACCCAAACAAACGGGCCCCCCCATCGCTGAGGCGGCCCGCGCAGTGTGTCGTCAGGAAAGACCGGTTGGCGTCAGACGTGCGAGATGTTGCCCGAGCTGAGCGTGACATTGCCCAACAGCTCGATCTTCATATTCGCCGAACCCAGCGCCACGCTGGAGGTGCCAGTGTTCACATACACGAAGGTGTTGCCGCCGCTCTGCTGATAGGCAATCGAGTCGGCCGCAACCGTCGTCGCCGTGCTGCTCAGCTTCCCGGCGTAGTTCAGATGAACGCCCAGACCGGTGAAGTCCAGCGTGTCATAGCTGCTGCGGAAATTGGCAATCACATCCGTCGCCGAGACGGTCGATTCACTGGTGCCACCGAACAGATAGTAATTGTAGCCACTGCCGCCCGTGAACTTGTCGCCACCGGCGCTGCCGTTGAACACCACCGCCCCATACATCCCAGAAGCGTTGACGGTGTCGTTGGCACCCAGGGCAAACACGAAGGTCGGCGTGGTGATGCCAGCCGAGCCCACAATGCTCGCCACGTTCACCACATCCGCCGAGCCAGAGCCCACGACCACATCCAGCCCCTGCGAGGGCGACGACGTGCCGTTGGTGGTGTCGTGCGCGGTCAGCGTGAGCGCATAGAGTTTGCCCGCGGCAGAGCCGCTCGACAGGCCCGCCGAGCCGACGGTCACACCGACATAGCTGCCGTAATTGGTCAGCGTGAACGCGGAAGCCCCGCTGCCGCCCAGCGAATAGCTGTAACTATCCGAGCTCACACCGCCGGATTCCTGCGCATAGGCAATCGTGATCCCACCGGCAAATGTGGTGGCCGATTTCGACGCGCCAAGATTGGCGGTGTCGAGATACAGGCCAACCCCCGTCGGGGCCGGGGCCGGCGTCGGAGCTGGCGTCGGTGCCGGGGTGGGAGCAGGTGTGGGAGCAGGTGTGGGCGCCGGGGTGGGCGCAGGCGTCGGCGTGGTGCTCGCCTCTTGCCAACCCAGCACGTTCATCATCGTCGCGTCATTGGTGGTGAAGCTGTTGACCACACCCGAATTCGAATAGGCATCCAGCGCGTTGTTGCCCATCGAGGACGACAAATCGCCCGCGTCACCGCCACTGACGGTGTTGAACTGGTCCAGATTGGTCTTGCCGCCATCGGCCGAGAAATAGCCCGCCGTGGTGGCCGACAAGTCGCGCACGCCCGCCGCGGAATAATGGAACAGATCGAGCACGTTATAGCTGTTCGTGTACGAGCCGATGCTGCCACCGGTGAACAGCATGCGGCCCATCACTTCGGTCAACTCATGCAGTGCCACGCCGTTGAAGTCGTAAGTGCCCGCGGCCACGCCGCTGCTGTCGTTGTAAGTGAACGGCAGCGAGCTGGAGAAGCCGATATAGCCGTCCGTGTTGGTGCTGCTCCCCGACATCAGGCCGAGCGCCTTGGCATCCGCCGTCGAGGTCCAATAGGTCGCGTTGCTGATCGGGCTCGTAGTCCCCAACGAGGCCACCGCGGTGACACCGGCGGCAGAGGTATCCGTGCTGGCCAGCGCGCTGCGCAGGCTGGAATAGCTCACGCTGGTCAGATAGCTGGAGCTTTCGCCCAGCGCGCCGCTGCCCATCGCCGAGCCCGCAATCTCACCGTAGCCGATCGAGATGTTGAGCGTGACAGCGTTGGTGTAGAGCGTCTCAAGATAAGTGATCGCCGAGGTCACCGCCGTCTTGAATGCGCTCGGCGCGCTGGAGACGCTGGCATCCCAGGTGATGTTGAACACCAAACCGGAGCCCGATGTGGTGATCGTGCTGCTCGTTACCGTGCCCGCCGAGCCCGAACTGGAGCTGCTGCCACCACCCGTGCCGGAGGCGTGCTGGACATCGCCATACAGCACATACGAACCATCTGACGGGCTGGAGTGGTTACCCGGCACTGAGCCAGGGATGTAGAAATCCTGATCCGCCGGGTTCGGCCCAAATCCGAGATCATCAGCGAGCAAGCCCTTGCTGCCAATTTTCGTCGATGCGGTCATTGATCGGATTCTCCGTGCGTGACGTTTTGTCGAGTTTTAGTCGCCCCCTCGCCGACTCGCAAATGAAACCAGCGTCGACCGGGACGAGCACACAAAGATATTACCGCCCACCCACAACTTCTCTGCGGCAACCACGATTCTTTAACAAATCGTTAGAAAATTTCCTTCGCGATTGCAGCACAACTTGCAAGGCTGGGCGAAACCGCACTGCCATGGCAGGATGCCCCGCACTGACAGGAGGCTGCGATGCGGGCGATTTTCGTGCAGATCAAATGCAAGATGGGTGAGGCGTATCGCGTGGCGCAGGTCGCCGCTGATGAGATTGAGGAGCTTTCGGAGCTGTATTCCACCTCCGGCCAATACGATCTGCTGGCCAAATTCTATCTCTCCGCCGAGCAGGACACCGGCCTGTTCGTCACCGAACGCGTGCAAACCCTGCCGGGCGTGGCGGACACCTACACGCTGATCGCCTTCAACGCGTTTGTGGGCGGATAGGCACCGAATCGCTGTCCCAGTTATCGGCCATCTGGCGCGCCAACAGCAGGAATTGTTCCAGAATCGGAGAGCGACCGCGCTCCAGATAAACCATCGACAACGGTGCCGAAAGGCCCGACGCCGGGCGCATCGGCAGATAGACCAGATGGCGCAAATTGACATCGCGCATCGCCTCAGGCACCAGCGAGACGCCCATTCCGGCCGCCACGAGATTGATATTGGTCAACATATAGCCGACCTCGGCCGCGACAACCGGATCGAACCCGGCCTCTCGGCATGCGTGCAGCAGGTTGGCATACATCCCAGGCGCATTCGGGCGACGCACCAGAATAAACGGCTCGCCCGCCAATTCCCGCAAATGGATCGGCTTCGGATCGTCGAGATCCCGCCCGCGCAGCAATTCGTGGCCCACCGGCAGCACCGCCACCAGCGCCTCATCAAGCAGGCGATGGAACACCACGCCACTTGGGTGCGCCACTGGCAGGCGCAGGAAGCCCGCGCCGATCTCGCCCGCGTTCACCCGCTCGGTTAATTCGGCGGCGTTGCCCTCCTGCACGTCGAAGGCCACATGCGGCGACTGGCTGC
>CAITEF010000401.1 GCA_903891315.1 uncultured Rhodospirillales bacterium
GCGCGGATGGCGGTGATGTCCACCCCTGCGTCCTTGAAGAAACCCTTCTCAAGGGCAACGGCCCAGGGCATGGCGGACGTTGAGTTGCCATATTGCGCAATGGCGATTTCTTCAGCCTGCGCCGACCCAATGAGTCCCAGCGTTAGAGCGGCGGCAACCCGGATGATGCGGCGCATGTGATGTCTCCTCACAGAGGGCGTTTGAGATCGTCAGGCAGGAAGCTCTGATCGACCAGCGAGCGCCACGGCACCTCGCTGTCGAGCGCGTTGATGGATTTCAGTCCGGCGATCAGCCGATCCATGCCCTCAGCGCGGATATCGCCGAAACCGAAATAAGTAACACCGCCCTTGGAGGGATGGTCGATCAATCCGTCCAGCACGGTTTTGATCACGTCCGGCTGCAGCTTGTAGACGCGCGCGATGATGTCAGCGGATTCCTGGCGGTTGGAGATCATGAACTCCACTGCCTTGCGATGGGCGAGGATGATGCCGCGGATCAGATCGGGCTTGGTTTTGGCAATCTCGGTCGGCACCACGCCGATGGTGGCCGGGAAGGCTTCCAGCGTGTCTCGCGCCCAGCCGAGGGCGCGGTATGTCCCGGCGTTGAGCGTGTACAGCGGCTCGGCGATCGATGCGACATCAAGTCCGCCCGCCTGCAACGCGGTTAGTTCCGCGCCGAAGGGCCCGGCAGAGATGTATTTAACATCGCTGTTCTTCAGCCCCAGTTTCGCCACCAGCAAATGATCTAGCAATTCGCTGGTGCTTTGCGGCGTGGTGTAGCCGAGACGTTTGCCTTTGATGTCGCTGAGCGATTTCACGTCCGAATTCGGCAGCGTCACCCAGACGTCATTCGCATTGGTGTGCACGCATTCATTGACGATGCGCACATCCGCACCATTTTGCACCGCCGCCAGCACCGCGCCGGGGGCTGACTCGGCATAGGCCAGGCCGCCTGCGATCATGTTGCGGATATCGGCACTGCCGCCCGAAGAGGCGCGGATCGCGGTGATGTCGGTGCCGAATTCCTTTAAATATCCCTTCTCCAGCGCCACCGCCCAAGGCATCGCCGACGTTGTCGTGCCATATTGCGCGACGGCGATTTCCGCCGCGTGGGCTGATAGGCTGGCAAGGGCTGCGAAGGCGAATGTGGCGAGGCGGCGCATCGGCGGTCTCCTCTAGCTGGCGTAAAGCCAGGGCCGGGCTTTCTGGTCGGCGGCGCGGAAGGCATCGATGTCGTCCATGTAGCGCTGCACCAGCGCGGTCTCGTCCAATCCCTCCAGCAGCGCGGAACGGCGATCCTCGGCGATGGTGAACAGGATCACCTCCCCCTGCGGCGTGGTGATGGTGCAGGCGTGCAGATCCACGTTCAACTCGGCCGAATTCGCCCGCTGGATGCAATCAGCGAGGTGAATGACCGTCGCTTCCGGCAATTCGATTGGTAGCACGCCGTTCTGGCAGGCATTGTCGAAGAAGATCTCGCCAAAGCTCGGCGCGATCACGCAGGTGATGCCGAATTTCACCAGCGCATACACTGCCGCCTCACGCGACGAAC
>CAITEF010000402.1 GCA_903891315.1 uncultured Rhodospirillales bacterium
ATTCGGCAAAATGTCCGGCCAGATCGGCAAAGGCCACGTCCACCTGTTCCCCGCTCGCCAGATCACGAACCTTGGCAATCCGCGCCGTGGCCTCATCCAGACCGATGATGACCGCCGCGCGGGCGTTGATCTTGTTGGCGCGGATCATCCGGCGCTTGAGGTTGCCGCTATAGCCGATCTCGGCGCGCAGCCCGGATTTCCGAAGCTCCTGAAGCACCCAGAGACAATCCGCCTCTGCCTCGTCACCTACCGGAATCACCACCACCGAACGGGGTGCTGGCAGGAGTTCCTCCACCAGCATGCTCAGTCGCTCGACCCCCGCCGCCCAGCCGATGGCCGGGGTGGAAGGCCCGCCCATCTCGGCGACCAGACCGTCATAGCGCCCGCCCGCCAGCACGGTGCCCTGCGACCCCAGCGCGGTGGTGACGAATTCGAAGGCCGTGTGGCTGTAATAGTCGAGGCCGCGCACGATGCGGGGGTTGATCACGAACGGTACGCCGAACGCGGTCAGGTATTGCTGCACGTCGCGGAAGAAGCCCGCCGCATGATCGGTCAGATACGGCGCAATCGTCGGCGCGTTGGCGACCAGCGTCTTGTCGCCCTCGTCCTTGCTGTCCAGAATCCGCATCGGATTCTTCTCCAGCCGCATCTGGCTGTCGGCCGACAGCGCCTCGCGATGCGCGGTGAAATACGCCACCAGCGCCGCGCGGTAGGCGTCGCGGCTTTCGGCATCGCCCAGCGTGTTCAGCTCCAGCACCGTCTCGGACTGGATGCCCAGCGCGCAGAGAATATCCCAGCCACACGCGATAACCTCTGCATCGGCCAGCGGTTCGGCGGGCCCGATCAGCTCGCAGCCGATCTGGTGGAACTGGCGATAGCGCCCCTTCTGCGGCCGCTCGTAGCGGAACATCGGCCCGGCGTAGAACACCTTCTGCGGCAGGGATTGCGTGAGACCATTGGTGACCAGCGCGCGGCAGACGCCCGCCGTGCCCTCGGGGCGCAGCGTGATCGAATCACCGCCGCGATCTTCGAAGGTATACATCTCCTTCGTCACCACATCGGACGTGTCGCCGAGCGTGCGCGAGAAGACCCGCGTGTCTTCGAAAATCGGCGTCGCCCATTCCTCGAACCCGTAGCGAGACGAGATTTCGCGGGCAGTGTTGATCACATGGGCGAAGCGGCGGAAATCCTCGCCGATCAGGTCGCGCGTGCCGCGAACCGGTTGCAGGTCAGTCACTTATACGTTCCTCTGCCCGTAGGGTGGGATTGCGCTTGGCAATCCCACCACCCCACGGAAGTTGGTGGGATTGCAAAGCGCAATCCCACCCGACAATCATTCGGCAGCCGCCTTCTCCAAAGCCTTCTCAGCCTCCAGCGACGCCGCCTTCTTCTCCACCAGACCGATGATATGGTCGATCATCTCGCCGGTGTCGGTCTGGTGGTCGGTCTTGCCCGCCATATAGACCATGTGCTTGCCGTTGCCGCCGCCGGTGATGCCGATATCGGTCATCAGCGCCTCACCCGGACCATTCACCACGCAGCCGATGATCGACAGCGTCAGCGGCGTCTTGATATGCGCCAGACGCTGCTCAAGCTGCGCCACCGTGTCGACCACATTGTAGCCCTGACGCGCGCAAGACGGGCAGGAGATGATCTTTACGCCGCGATGGCGGATGCCGAGCGACTTCAGAATGTCCCAGCCGACAAACACTTCCTCTTCCGGCTCGGCCGACAGCGACACGCGCATCGTGTCGCCAATGCCGGCCCAAAGCAGACTGCCCAGACCGATGGAGGACTTCACCGTGCCCGCGCGACGCGAGCCCGCTTCGGTGATGCCAATATGCAGCGGGTGGTCGCAGACTTCGGCGAGTTGCTGATAGGCCGCCACCGCCATGAACACGTCCGACGCCTTCACCGAGATCTTGAACTCGTGGAAATCGTGGTCCTGCAGAATCTTGGCGTGTTCAAGGGCTGACTCAACCAGCGCTTCCGGGTTGGGTTCGCCATACTTTTCCAGCAGATGCTTTTCCAGCGAGCCCGCGTTGACCCCGATGCGCATGGAGCA
>CAITEF010000403.1 GCA_903891315.1 uncultured Rhodospirillales bacterium
CTCGCGGCCTCGGGCGGCCCCGATCTGCAAATGCAGCGCCTGATGCGCCGCGCCGGGCGGGAGGGCTTCGCGATGCCGCCGGTGCTGGAGATCAATCCGCGCCACAAATTGATCGCCCATCTGGCCGCCGAATCGGAGGCCGGGCGCAGCGTCGAGACAGCAGCCTCGTTACTGCTCGACCTCGCCCGGCTGCAAGATGGCGACTTGCCACGCGACCCGGCGGAGTTCGCGCGCAAGGTTGAGCAAGCGTTGATCAATATGCCGACGAACTGAGGCAGAACAACGACCGACTCCGCCATCCCGCCGCGTCCGGCCGCGGGATGGCGGCATCGCTATAATTCGCCGGATTTGTCGGATTTTTTCAAGAATTGTCGCCGCACGTTGCGAAAATGGGGATTTGTCAGGCACTATGTGGTTTTAAGATGCGTATTTCCGGCGTTTAACGCCTTGTTTGCGATAACACACAACGACCGACATTAATATTTTGAATATCTGCCGCGCCTCGACCAAAACATGGTTGTTTTTGCGTCATTGCAATGGCATGACGTGCGTGTTGAGATTGTATCGTATCGTTGGCGAATTAGGGAGCGTTCTGCGACGATGGCGCAGGTTGATCGCGTGAGTTTTCCAGTTGTGTCCGCTTCGCCCACGGCCCGCGCTTTGTACGCAGTGCGACCAACTGACGTGGCCGACTTTCTCGCGGGCCTCCCAACTGCGCAGTCCGGCTTTCTCACCGATTCGGGCTTCGCCGGGAAGGCGGGCGAGCTTGTGTTGCTCCCCGGCCCGCAGGGCGTCGCAGCCGCCGTGATCGGATTGGGCGACGATCGCTCGCATGCGGCGTTTGGCGATCTCGCGCATCGGCTTCCGGAGGGAGACTGGGCGCTCGAATCGGGTGATTTCGAGCCCGAAAACGCGGTGCTTGGTTACTGCCTCGGCGCTTATCGTTTCGACCGCTTCCGCCCCGCCCGTCGCACCGCTGCGCGTTTGGTCCTGCCCGAGGGGTGTGAGGCTGCGGTGGCGATGGCGGGCAGCCTGTGTCTGGCGCGCGACCTGATCAATCTTCCGGCCAATCTGCTGGGCCCCGCCGAACTCGCCGACGCCGCCGAGGCGCTGGCCGCCCGGTATTCCGCCAAGTTCAGCCGTCTTTCCGGCGAGGAATTGGCGGCTCCTTATCCCACCGTGCTCGCCGTCGGACGCGGATCGGCACGCGAGCCGGTGGTCACCGTCATGCATTGGCGCGGCAGTGCCGCCACCGATGAGTCGCCGCTGGTCTCGCTGTGCGGCAAGGGCGTGGTGTTCGATTCCGGCGGCTACGACATCAAACCGTCCAGCGGCATGCTGCGGATGAAGAAGGACATGGGCGGGGCCGCCAGCATGATCGCGCTGGCCGACATATTGATGCAGCTTGATCTGCCAATCCGCCTCGCTCTTCGATTGGGCTGCGTGGAGAACTCGGTCTCCGGCCATGCCATGCGCCCGCTCGATGTGATCACCACCCGAAAGGGGCTCACCGTTGAGGTCGGCAACACCGATGCCGAGGGGCGGCTTGTGCTGTGCGATCTGCTGGCCGAGGCGAGCGAGGAACACCCCGCTGTGCTGATCGACGCCGCGACCCTCACCGGGGCCGCCCGCGTGGCCCTCGGCCCCGATCTGCCGGGGTTGTTCTGCAACGACGCGCAATGGGCCGCCGATCTGCTCGCCGCGGGCGAAAAGACGCATGATCCGATGTGGCAATTGCCGCTTTGGGACGGTTATGACCGCTGGCTGGAAAGTCCGGTGGCCGATTTGTGCAATGTTTCCAGCAAGCCGATGGCTGGCGCAGTAACGGCTGCATTGTTTTTACGTAACTTTGTCGGTCCGGGCGTGCAATGGGCCCACATGGATACGTATGCATGGAATGATTCCTCCCGTCCGGCGCGCCCCGAAGGTGGCGAGGCACCGGGCGTTCGGGCCTTCGTTGCAGACATCAAGCGTCGTTTCGGAATGAATGTAATATCGGATCAGGGAGGCAACAATACGCCTTGAAACTGATACGGATCAAATACATCAGCGGCATGTGCCTGTCTGATGTGTCGACGCCCGATTGGGCGAAAAGGCGGCAAAACCCGCCAATTTGGGAAAAAGGATAGAGAGTCATGGCAACCACACCCAACTCCGACCAGCTCGTTGGCATCCTGCGTGATACCGTCGTGGCGTTGGTTCGGCGCGACGGCCCCGATCTGTCGGCCCGTCAGCTCGGCGTGTTCCTCACCTGCTATCTGCAGGACGGGGCCCACACTGTGCGCGGTCTGGCGGCAGAGCTGAACGTCTCCAAGCCGGCGATCACCCGCGCGCTCGACCGTCTGGGCGAGCTCGATCTGGCCCGCCGCAAGGTCGATCCGATGGATCGCCGCTCCGTGCTGGTGCAGCGCACCCTGAAGGGCACGGCATTCCTGCGCGATCTGCGTGCGATCATGGCCGAAGCCGGTGCCGCGAAGAAGCCCGCAGCCCCTGCCGAGACCGGTCGCAAAGCCGCCAATGGCTGATTTTCTGCTGGGCGACTGACCGCCCAGCAGCTCCGCGCCCATCGTGCCCGAAATGCCTCGCTCAGGCATTTCGGGGCGGTAGGTGGCGTGTGTCGCGTCAGGGAATGCTCAGCTCATTGACCCGGCAAAGGTCGAGCGTGCGCGTCTTGACGGATTTGTCCGCCAACACCACCCGCAACTCGAAGCTGCAGCCCTTGCCCCGCGTGGGATGCAGCGTGATCGAAGCGTCAGGGATCAGCGGTCCCGCGGCCAACAGATTGGCCGCACGCGGCTCTTTGCCTGGGGTCGCTTCCAGCTCGACAATCGCCAGCTTGAGATGGTTGGTCAGCTTGAAGGTCGGATCATCCGACGCCTTGCCCAAGGCCTTCGCGCCATTCGCCACGAAATCCGCTGCCCCGCAGGTGTTGACCTCGCGATGCTCCTCCTTGGAGGCGTCGGCGTAGACGATCTGGACATCGAAAACGCACTTATCGGCCACGCTGAGCCGCACCGCGAGCTTGCCGCCCGAGGCGATCGGGCCGTCGACCAGGCGGTTTTGGCCCCAATTCGGGTTGCCCGCTGGTGTGACATACAGCTCACGGATCGGTTGGCTGGCGTGATTGACCAGATTGAATGACGGGTTCTGGCCCGCACTCTGCGCCGAGGCGGCCCCAGGCAGGGCCGCGAACAGGGCGATTGCAAACAGGGCGTATCCAGCTTTCAGCATCGACTCACTCCAGTTCCTGATTGCCTCTATGTAGGCAGGCTGTGTGGCGAGATGAAGACGGGCTCACCAGCGGCCGATTTCGGCGGCGCGCGCGCGCATCACCACATAGGCCATCCAAATCATCTGCGGCAGCAACAGCAGCAGCGGCAGCGCGGGTTTCAGCGCCGAGGGGCTGACCACGAACAACATCGACATCAGCCCGCCCAACGCGGCGAACCCCCAATGGATCAGGGCGACGAGGCTGGCATCCATGCCCGAGCGATGGGCGATCTGATAAAGATGGCTGCGATGCCCTTGGGTCAGCCTGTCGCCATTGATGGCGCGGCGGATCAGGGTGAAGCTGACATCGAACAACACGCCGCTGAGCAGCATCGGCACCAGCAGCGACGACATCTCGACATGCTCGAACCGGGCGGCAGCAACGCCGAGCATCGCCAGCATGAAGCCGCAGAACTGGCTGCCGACATCGCCGAGGAAGATGCGCGCGCGCGGGAAGTTGAACGGCAGGAAACCCGCCACACCGGCGGCGAGCAGCATCGCGGTGAAATAGACAAACCAGCCCGATTGGTACTCCGCGATCACCGCCAGAAACAGACAGGCGACCAGCGTGACGCCAGCGGCAAGACCGTTCAGCCCATCGATGAAATTCATCGCGTTGGTGGCATAGACAATCCACATCACCGTCAGCACCGGGCCTGCCACGCCAAGCTCCACCACGCCCCATAGCGGCACGCGCAACTCGGAGACGTAAAGCCCGGACGCCACCGCCACGATGGCGGCACCGAACTGGGCGACGAGTTTGATGGTGAACGGCCAATCCCACAGATCGTCCAGAAACGAGACCACCGCAATCACCAAGGCGGCCAGGATCACGCCCCGGAAATACGGGTCGGCAAGGCGGGAGAATTCGGCAAAGCCGTAGAGCATCGCGATGCCAAGCATGAAGGCGGTGACCACCCCGATGCCGCCACCTTTCGGTGTCGGCAGCGTGTGAGCGCTGCGGTCATTCGGACGGTCCATCACCCGCGCATCAATCGCCGCCCGCACCACAAGGGCCGAGACGGCGGCGAGGCCGAGGCAGAACAGGATATGGCGGGAGAAGGCGAGCAGCGTCATGCGGGTTATCTAGCGGGGAAGGGCGGCGATGGCCACATCCCCCCAATCGTCATTGCGTGGAGGCACGACGAATAAGGAAGGATGATTTCACCTCTGCCGTTCCTTCTGTATAGCTGCCCGCACAATGCCCAACCGCTCCGTCACCCGAATCGCGCTCAACATCGCCCTCGATGCCGCCCTTGCGTCAGCGGCGGTGGTGCTGGCGAGGGTGTTGGCGACGCCGAAGGTCGATCCGCTGCTGCCGTTCTGGCCGATTATCTGGGGCGGGGTGGCGATCATCATTGCGGGCATGCCGTTCCGTCTGGCCACGCAATATTGGCGTTTCGCCACGCTCTCCGACCTGCTCGGCGTGGCGGCGGCGAGCATCGCAGGCACCGTGCTCTACGCCATCGGACTGATCGCCTTTGCCGGAATTCCGCCCGCCAGCCCAGTCTATCCGCCAATCCATATGCTCTGCCTCGGTGCGCTGCTGGTCATCCCCCGCGTCGCCTATCGGCTATCGCAGAGCGATCACGTCGATCTGGTGCCACGCCAAACCGTGCTGCTGGTCGGCGCCGGAGAGGCCGCCGATCTGTTGCTCTCTGCCCTTTCAACCGAACGCCGCCCGCCCTTCCGTGCCATCGGATTGATCTCGCTGCGCCAAGCGCAGACCGGGCGGCGCATTCACGGCGTGCCGATTTTGGGCACGCTCGACCGGGTGGAGGACATTTTGGCGGGCATGCGGGCATCGGGCACCCTGCCCGATCAGATCGTCATTGCCGATTCCGATCTGCCCGGCGCGTCGCTCTCTCGACTGATGCAGGCCGCCGACACCCAGGGCCTGCGCGTCGCCCATGCCGCGAGCCCGACCACGCTGGACGCCGCCAATCCCTCGGCCCGACTGCATCTCAAGCCGGTCGCCATCGAAGATTTGCTCAACCGCCCGCAACGCGCGCTGGATCGTGACGCCATCGCGCGGTTGGTGCGCGGCAAGCGTGTGCTGCTCACCGGGGCTGGCGGCTCCATCGGCTCCGAACTCGCCCGCCAACTCGCCGCCTTGGCGCCGTCCGAACTGGTGCTGCTCGACAACGGCGAATACGCGCTCTGGCAGATCGACCAGGAACTCGGCCAACTTCCCGCCATTCCCCGCCGGACGGTGATCGCCGATATCCGCGACGGCGAGCGCATCCGTGCGGTGATGGAGGAGACCCTGCCCGAGTTGATCTTCCACGCCGCCGCCCTCAAACACGTCCCCATGGTCGAAGCCAACCCGACCGAGGGTCTGCTGACCAACGTCGTCGGCACCCGCAACGTCGCCGACGCGGCCCGCGCGGTCGGCGCGCAGGCGATGGTGCTGATCTCCACCGACAAGGCGGTCAACCCGACCTCGGTGATGGGGGCTGCCAAGCGGCTGGCCGAGATGTATTGCCAGGCGCGCGACATCGAAGCCCGGCTGCGCGGCGGGATGCGCTGTGTGACTGTCCGCTTCGGCAACGTGCTGGGCTCGACTGGCTCCGTTGTGCCGCTCTTCCAACGCCAACTCGAACGCGGCGGCCCGCTCACCGTCACCCACCCCGACATGGAGCGCTATTTCATGACGGTGCGCGAGGCGGTCGGCCTCGTGCTGCAAGCCAGCGTCATCGGCTGTGATCGCGACATCGACGAGGGCGGGATTTTCGTGCTCGACATGGGTGAGCCGGTGAAGATCGTCGACATGGCCCGCCAGATGATCCGCTTGGCCGGTCTGCGTCCGGATGAGGACGTCAAGATCGAGTTCACCGGCCTGCGTCCGGGCGAGAAGCTGTTCGAGGAAATCCTCCACGGCCGCGAGCCGCCGCGCCCCACCGAATTCCCCGGCCTGCTGATGGCCACCCCCCGCACC
>CAITEF010000404.1 GCA_903891315.1 uncultured Rhodospirillales bacterium
CATCGCGCTTTCCGACACACCATGACGCGCGGTCCGTCCCGTGGAGAGAAAAGCAATGCCGGACATGCCCGGACATACGAACCTGCACATAGGCAGGATGGACGGCCGCTTAACCGCACTCGAGTCTCGCATGGATCGCCACGAGGTCTTTGTCACAGCCAAGCTAAATGCCATCGAGACTAAACTTGATGACGCCTTGATGGCCCAAGCTGCAGGCACCGGCAACGCCAAGGCGATCCGATGGATCGTGGGAATCACGATCTCCATCGCCGCTTGGCTACACGGCCATCTAACCCAGCCTCCCGGCACGCATTGAAAAGAGACCCCTGAAATGGCTGCCTTCGAACAAGCCTTCACCCACATTATCGGCAATGAAGGAGGATTTACCGACAACCCGGCGGATCCCGGCAACTGGACGGGCAGAGAGTGCGGCCAGGGAGAATGCCGCGGGACCAAGTTCGGCATCAGCGCACGTGCGTATCCAAGCCTGGATATCGCCAACCTAACACTTAGCGAAGCGCATGCGATCTATCGCCGCGACTATTGGGACAAGCTCAAGGGTGATGAATTACCAGGGCCATTAGCCTTGTTGGCATTCGATGCGGCTGTGAACAACGGGCTCAGCCGAGCACGCCGATGGCTGGACCTCGCCCAACGGCAGTCGGGTGGTGCCGAAATCTGCGCAGAATTCCAGGCCCAACGCATGGCATTCATGGCCTCGCTCCCAACGTGGACAAGGTTTGGTCTCGGCTGGGCCCGACGGCTGTGCCGCCTGCCTTACGCATCCCTCACTATGTCCGAATAGCCAACGCATGATGGAGAAAGCAGCGGTTGCTACGACTTCCATGAACGCGCGGTACCCCACAAGTTTCAATCCGTTGACAATCCGGAAAACCATCGGATCTGCCGGATCTGCCTGCCATGTCATTCACCTACTCGGATTTCTAATTGCCGCCCCTCTTTACATCCTGGCTACGCATATCCGCATCGGACGAGGTCACTGAACAATGCTTCCTCTCATCCCCCTGGCCATTCAGCTGGCACCGACAATCGCCAAATGGCTATTCGGTAGTGACAGCGAAAAAATGACCCAACAGATTGCCAACGTGGTTACCTCGGTTACCGGGGTTTCTGAGCCGCATACTGAGGAGGGAACTGCGGCTACGGAAGCCGTTCTGGAAGGAAAGCCTGAACTGGCGATCCAAATTCAGGTGCAACTGGCTAAGATTGCGGCTGACCATGAGGCAGAAGCCGACCGAGCCGCCGAAGCCGCTCGCAAGGCTGACCTCGATGCCTTGATGGCACAGATCGCCGACACGGATGGCGCCCGTCGGCAGACCATCGCCCTGGCGCAAGCGGGCAGCAAAATCGCCTATGGTGCACCGATCGTCTCGGCGCTCGTGCTGATCACCTTTGCCGTCGTCATGACGCTGGCCTTCACTCACAGTCTTCCACCTGGGTCAGAAACGGTTTTGACGATGCTGCTTGGCTCACTCGCCGCAATGGCTACGAGTGTCGTTAGTTACTGGGTGGGCTCCTCGGCTGGATCGGCTCGCAAAGACGCGCACCTGGCGCAGCTCGCTGCTAGCCAATCCAACTGACTCGCCGGTTTTGACGCCACAACCTGTCCGACCTAGACTTTCTCCCGAAAACTAAGGGGACCGGATCATGGCCGAAGAAATCAGCGTCG
>CAITEF010000405.1 GCA_903891315.1 uncultured Rhodospirillales bacterium
ATGTTGCAGTCGCGAGAAGGGGTGGTCTGCAAACCTTCCCCCAAGTTTCACAGATCCGACCCGAAAGCCACGGGGCTTGCGGGGGCGGTGGGGGGATTATAGACGAAGCCCCGAGCGTAGGAGTGCGACATGGCGTCGATTGCTGAGATTTCCGGGGACAACCCTGCCCTGGCCGCGCAGGCCGCCATTCTGGCCCGCCCCGTCACGCAGGAACGCCGGATGGCGGATGCGATTCGTGCGCTGGCCATCGATGCGGTGGAGAAGGCGAATTCCGGCCATCCTGGTATGCCGATGGGCATGGCGGACGTTGCCACCACGCTATGGACGCGCTTCCACAACTTCGACGCCGCCGATCCGCGTTGGCCGGATCGTGACCGCTTCGTGCTCTCTGGCGGTCATGGCTCCATGCTGCTCTACGCCCTGCTGCATCTGACCGGTCATGCCGGGATGGGCATCGAAGAGCTGAAGAATTTCCGCCAATTGCATTCGCCCGCCGCCGGTCATCCGGAATTCGGCGAACATCCGGCCATCGAGACCACCACCGGCCCGCTCGGCCAGGGCCTCGCCACCGCGGTCGGCTTGGCTCTCGCCGAGCGCATCCTTGCCGCGCGCTTCGGCAAGTCGCTGGTCGATCATCGCACCTGGGTGACCTGCGGCGATGGCGATCTGATGGAGGGCATCTCGCATGAGGCCATCGATCTCGCGGGCCATCTGAAGCTGGGCAAGCTGACGGTGCTGTGGGACGACAACAATATCAGCATTGACGGTGCGATCAGCCTCGCCAGCTCCACTGACCAGCTCAAGCGCTTCGCCGCTGCCGGTTGGGCGACCAAGCGGGTGGATGGGCATGATCCGGCGCAGATCGCGGCAGCGATCACGGCCGCGATGCGTTCGACCAAGCCGACTTTGATTGCCTGTCGCACGATCATCGGCTTCGCCGCCCCCACCAAGGCGGGCACCGCTGGCTCGCATGGCGCGCCGCTGGGTGCCGGTGAGGCGCAGGGTGCCAAGGCTGCGATGGGCTGGAATCATCCGCCGTTCGAAGTGCCGGAAAGCCTCGCTGAGGCGTGGCATGCCGCCGGCAGCCGTGGCGCGTCCGCACGTCGCGCTTGGCTCAAGCGTCTGGCGCATCACCCGATGCGTGCCGAATTTGAACGCGTGATCGCGGGCAAGCTGCCAGAGAATTTCCACGAAACGATCGCGGCACTGCGCGCCGACATCGCCGAGAAGAAGCCCAAGATCGCAACCCGTCAGGCCAGCCAGAAGGCACTTGATGCGTTGGTCCCGGCAATCCCAGAACTGGTTGGTGGCTCGGCCGATCTGTCGGGTTCGAACCTGACTTTGGTCAAGACGATGGGCGTGGTGGCAGCGGGCAATTTCGCCGGTCGCTATATCCATTATGGCATCCGCGAGTTCGGCATGGCGGCGGCAATGAACGGCATCGCGCTGCATGGTGGGCTGATCCCGTATGGCGGCACCTTCTTCGTCTTCACCGATTATATGCGCCCGGCGATCCGCCTGGCCGCGCTGATGCGCATCCGTGCCATCCATGTGCTGACGCATGACAGCATCGGCCTGGGCGAAGACGGCCCGACGCATCAGCCGGTCGAGCATCTCGCCTCGCTGCGCGCGATGCCCGGCGTGCTGACCTTCCGCCCTGCGGATGCGATGGAGACTGCCGAGTGCTGGGAACTCGCGTTGCGCCGCATCGACGGGCCGAGCCTGCTCGCCCTCTCGCGCCAGGGCCTGCCGACGCTGCGCACCGACACTGGTGAGAACCGCTCCGCCCGCGGTGGTTATGTGCTGGCCGAGGCGGAAGGTCCGCGCCGGGCGACGATCATCGCCACCGGCTCTGAAGTCTCGCTGGCGATGGAGGCCCGTGCGGCGCTTGCCGCTGACGGCATCGCGGTGGCCGTGGTCTCGCTGCCCTGCTGGGAGTTGTTCATGCAGCAGGACGAGTCGATCCGCGCCCAGGTGTTGGGTTCGGCGCCGCGCATCGGTGTTGAGGCGGGGTCGTCGTTCGGTTGGGAGAAGATTCTGGGCGCTGACGGAATCTTTATCGGTATCGACACTTTCGGGGCTTCCGCGCCAATCGACGCACTTTACAAGCATTTCGGCATCACGCCGGAGGCGATTGCGGCCGCCGTCAAGCGCCGTCTGGCTGTTTAACCTCACTCGGGAGTAGTCATCATGGCTGTCAAAATCGCCATCAACGGCTTTGGTCGCATCGGGCGTCTCGTGCTGCGCGCCATCATCGAGTCCGGCCGCACCGATGTGGTGCCGGTCGCGATCAACGACCTCGGCAGCGTGGAAGCCAACGCCCATCTGTTCCGTTACGACACGGTGCATGGCCGCTTTCCGGGCGAAGTGATCGTCAACGGTCAGGACATCACCATCATCCACAATGGCCGTACCTTCGGCCCGATCACCGTCTCCGCCGAGCGTGACCCGACCAAGGTGCCGTTCCAAGGCGTGGACGTGGCGATGGAATGCACCGGCATCTTCACCTCGAAGGAAAAGGCCTCGGCCTTGATCACTGCCGGTGCGCGCAAGGTGCTGATCTCGGCC
>CAITEF010000406.1 GCA_903891315.1 uncultured Rhodospirillales bacterium
CACTGGGTCAAATCTCAATGAAAATCCCGGGTCAGGTCTCAGTGGAAATTAACACCCGTGAATGTCTCCGATCGCTGCCAAGGTCAGGATGGAGCAAACCACCGCCAGCTGATAGACATGGATCACCCACAGACTGCCCATTGCGCTCGCGGCGAAATCCCGAGCGATGGTCGGCAAGGCGACGTTGGCGATCGAGCTATCTAGCACCGTGACCGCCATGGCCAGCCATATGGCCCCGGCGGCAAGCCATCGCCGGGGGACAGGCAATCCGTCCGCCGCCGGCACCCCGGCCATCTCAGGCGGCAAAGCCATCAAGCGTGCGGACAAGCCGGTCTAGCGTGCCCGGTTCCAGCCAGGAATGACCCGCGTCGGGGATCAGATGAAATGCGGCACTGGGCCAAGCCTGATGGAGCGCAAAGGCGGTTCTCGGCGGGCAGACCATGTCATAGCGCCCTTGTACGATAACGCCGGGAATTGCCGCGATGCGCTGGCAGTCGCGCAGGAGCTGGTTCTCTTCAAGCCACGCTCCATGCACGAAATAGTGGTTTTCAATCCGCGCGAAAGCCAGGGCGAAGTGGGCATCGGCAAAGCCGGTATCGGCAAGGTCCTGCGGCAGGAGATTGGACGTGCGCCCTTCCCACAGCGACCATGCCTGTGCAGCCTCCGACCTTGCTGCTTCGTCGGAGCCCGTCAGGAGGCGGCCATAGGCTGCGCGCAAGTTATGACGCTCGGTCGGCGGTATCGGGGCGAGGAAATCGGCCCAATAATCAGGAAAAACCTCGCTGGCGCCATGCTGGTAGTACCAGTGCAATTCTGCCTCGCTGGCGGTGAAAATACCGCGCAGGACCAGTTCGCTGACGGAGGTAAGGTGGGTCTGTGCATAGGCCAGTGCCAGCGTCGAACCCCAGGATCCGCCGCAAACCAGCCATTGCGGCACGCCGGCCATCTGGCGCAGCCGTTCCAGATCAGCGACCAGATGCCAGGTGGTGTTGGCCTCAAGCGCAGCATAAGGCGTCGAGAGACCGCAACCGCGCTGGTCGAACAACAGAACATCGTAGCGGGCCGGATCGAACAAGCGCCGGTGGTTTGGCGAAATTCCACCGCCAGGCCCGCCATGCAGGAATACTGCCGGTTTGGCCCCCGGTGTGCCGCAGCGTTCGTAATACAGCGTATGCCCATCCCCCACAGCGAGCAGGCCTGTCGCGTATGGTTCCAGCGGCGGGTAAAGTCCGCGCAAGGCGGTCATCGGCCTCAGCCCCCCCTCAGGCGGCGCGGTACGAGAGCGAGCGCGCTGTCCGAAGATTGGGCGACGAGCTCAGCCATGATGGGGTGATCGGGCGAGCGATCGCAGACCGGATCGGTCGCGGAGGCATCGCCCAGCAGTGCCAAAGCCTGACAGCGGCAACCGCCCCAGTCGATTTCGCGTCGGTCGCAGCTTTTGCACGGTTCGGGCATCCAGCCCGTGGCGCGGAAGCGATTGAAAGCCGGGTCATTTTGCCAGACTTCGGCAAGGCTTGTGTCGCGTACCGAGGCGAAGCTGATGCCGGGAATCGTTTCGGCGGCATGGCAGGGGAGTGCCTTGCCTGAAGGCAGAAGATGGATGAACAGTCTGCCCCAGCCGCCCATGCAAGCCTTGGGTCGTTCCGCGTAATAGTCAGGCACGACATAATCGATGACAACGCGCCCCATCAGCCTTTCCCGTGCTGCCTCAACCTGTGTGGTCGCGCGTTCCAGTTGCTCGCGGGTTGGCAGCAGCGCTGCACGGTTCTTTAGCGCCCAGCCATAATATTGGGTGTGGGCAATCTCGATCCGATCGGAACCCAGATTTTCGCCCATCGCAAGCATGGCTGGCAGATCGGCGATATTGCGCCGGTGAATGACGAAATTGGTTGTCAGGGTCAGGCCCGCCTCGCGGATACGCCTTGCAGCATCCAACTTGCGGGCATGGCCACCCTTGTAGCCGCCCATACTGTCGGCAGCCGAAGCCTCGGCGCCTTGAAAGCTGAGCTGGATATGGTCGATGCCGGTGGTCAGAAGATCGGCCATCGCCGCATCGGTCAACAACACGCCAGAGGTGATGAGATTGGTATAAAGGCCGCGCGCGGCGGCATGGGCGACGATTTTGGGCAGATCAGGACGGGCCATTGGCTCGCCACCCGTGAGGTGCAGTTGCAGGATGCCGATATCGGCGGCCTCGTCGATGACGCGCAGCCACTGCGCTGTCGTCAACTCCTCGCGCGGGGCGACCATTTCCAGCGGATTGGAACAATACGCGCATTGCAGGGGGCAGCGATGCGTCAGTTCGGCAATCAGGCCCATGGGGGCGGGAATGACGCTCACAGATCGATTGCTCCCCGTCCGGCGAGTTCGGTCAGAACCGCGATAATGTCGCTGGTGATAACCTCGAGCGGGGCGGAGAATTTCTCGGCCAGCAGCGCCGCAATGCCAGTCAAAGTGCGTTGACCATCGACCAGTTGCAGGATTTCGGCGGCGATGGCGTCGGGTACAAACGCCCGTTCCGGTGCCAGCAAAACGAAATTGCCGCGCGTCTGATCAAAGCGCAGCTTCACCCCGCGACGGAAGCGCGGCACCGTGACGGTCGGATCGATGGTGCCGTCTGTCATGCGCTGGTCGCCTCGGGTGTCCGTTCCGGCGCGGGCACGAAGCAGCCCGGCGGGATCATGCCCGGCGCGACATAGGCAAAGTAAAGGCCATCGAGCTGGCTCCACAGCACGTCGCACTTGAAGCGCAGGGCACCCAGCACCGCTTGCTGCTTTTCGACTGTGTCAGCGTGCTGCTTGACATAGGCGAGGGCAAAGTCGGAATCTTGGGGCGCCTGAGTCAGGCGCGGGGTGAAATATGCCAGGGTTTCCGGGCTGATCCAGTCGTAGTGGGCCAGCATCCCCGACACCCGCTCGGAAATGATCTTGGGGGAAAACAGCTCGGTGAGCGAAGACGCCACCGCTTCCAGAACCGAGCGGTCCCGCACGAAATGAACATAGGCATCCACCGCAAAGCGCGTTTCGGGCAGGATCTGGTCGGCGCGAATGACTGCCTCCCGCTCCAGTCCGACCCCTTCGGCCAGTTTCAGCCAGCGTTCGATACCGCTTCCCTGGAACTTGCCGTCGGGGCCGATGTTGCCATCGTGATCCTCGATACGGCGGCGCCATTCCCGGCGGAGTTCGCTGGAGACCAGGCGTGCCATCAGCCAGGAATCCTTCGCCGGGATCGCTGCTTGATAGTAATAACGATTGAGCGCCCATGCCTGCACCTGCCCACGGTTCAACTTGCCATCGTGCAGAAGCCGGTGAAACGGATGAAGGATGTGATAACGCTCCGCACCGATCTGGCGCAGAGCTACCTCGAGTTCGTCCGGGTTCAGAAAATCTGGCGTCATAGGGTTATTCTCATGCCGTCGTGACACACGGTCCAGCCAGCAGCCTCGACCTCTGCGCGTTCAGGACTGTCAGCCAGAAGCACCGGGTTGGAATTGTTGATATGGAGAAGGAAGCGCTGACCAATCGACAGGAGAGCCAGCGCCGCGATGGTGCCGCCAGGTCCCGAAAGGCTCATATGGCCCATCCGTTGGCCTGTCTTCGTGCCGATGCCG
>CAITEF010000407.1 GCA_903891315.1 uncultured Rhodospirillales bacterium
TGATCGACGGTGCTGGCTGGAAACTGCCTGACGTATTCGCCTGGCTGGCGCGCGCCGGTGGCGTGGCGCCAGAAGAAATGCTGCGCGTGTTCAACTGCGGCATCGGCATGGCGGTGGTGGTGCGTGACGCCGACACTGCCATAGCTTTGCTCGAAGAAGCCGGTGAGACAGTCTATCGCTTGGGTGTGATCGAAGCCTGCGAGGGTCCGGCCGAAGTGCGGATCGATCTGCCCACCGGCTGGGGCGCATGAAGCGTCGCGTTGGCATTCTGATCAGCGGCCGTGGCTCGAACATGCAGGCTTTGATCGCTGCCGCCCAACAGCCGGATTTTCCGGCTGAGATCGTCTTGGTGCTGTCCAACAACCCGCTTGCTCATGGCTTGGAGCTGGCAGCACAGGCTGGAATTGCCACCGCCGCCATCGACCACCGCCCTTACAAAGGCGACAGAGCAGCGCACGAGATGGCGATTGTGCACCGTCTGAATGAAGCAGGCGTCGAAATCGTCTGTCTGGCGGGCTATATGCGCCTGCTCACTCCAATGCTGGTTGGCCGCTATGCCGGGCGGATGATCAACATCCATCCCAGCCTGCTGCCGTCGTTTCCAGGCCTCGACACTCATGCACGCGCCATTGAAGCCGGCGTGAAGCTCCACGGCTGCACCGTGCATCTGGTCACCGAAGCCATGGATGAAGGCCCAATCTTGGCGCAAGCCGCCGTCCCGGTGCTGGACAGCGACACCGAAGATCAATTGGCTGCCCGTGTGTTGGCGCAGGAACATCTGTTGTATCCGGCCACCCTGGCCTTACTCGCGCGCGAACAGCCCGCACGGCCTGCGCCCGCCGATGCTGCATTGCGAAATCCGCAGGGCTAGATTGCCACTCAAGCGTTGCTTGCGCTAAACGTCATCACAGTGTTTTCAAACGGATCTGCATCATGTCTTCAACGCCCTCTACCACCTCGCAAGCTGCCCTGACCGAAGAAGCTTTCACCGCTGACCGGCAGTCGTTTTTTGCCTCCTTCACCTCGATTGCCACCTATTCAACCATCGCTTTGGTCGTTTTGGTGGTCTTGATGTGGGTATTCTTGGTCTGACCAACGACGGCTCATTCTGTCGAGATTGGCGGCCTATTTTGGCAAAGCGTGTGATAGTCGACGGGTGAGCATGGCGGATTTTGATCGAGTTTACGATGTGGCCATCATCGGTGGCGGCAATGCAGCTTTGTGCGCCGCCATCACGGCACGTGAGAGTGGTGCTTCGGTAATCGTGCTGGAGCACGCGCCGAAAGCCTTTCGCGGTGGCAATTCCCGGCACACCCGCAATTTGCGGGCGATGCATGAGGGGCCGACCTCGGTGCTGACTGAGAGTTATCTCGAAGACGAATACTGGGACGATTTGCTGCGGGTGACCGGCGGCAACACCGATGAAAAACTTGCCCGCATGACCATCCGCCAGTCGTCACGGGTCACACCGTGGATGGAGCAATGCGGCGTGCGCTTCCAGCCCTCGCTGACCGGCACACTGAATTTGTCGCGCACCAACGCGTTTTTCTTGGGCGGCGGCAAAGCATTGGAGAATGCGTATTACCTAACGGCTGAGCGCATGGGCATCGACA
>CAITEF010000408.1 GCA_903891315.1 uncultured Rhodospirillales bacterium
CCGCCTGAAATGCAGGCGAAGATCTCATCTTGCATAAAAATTCATCATGTAAGCGTCAATGCGAGGAGCGCAGTGACGACGCAACCCAGGAATCACTGACCGTGACTCCTGGGTTGCTTCGTCGCAATGACGAGAAACCTGACGCTTACGGCCCCGGAGCGGGTTCCACCTGCTCGAACCAATCCACACCCATCTTCTTGATGATGCGATTGGAGATCACAATCAGCCGCACCTCTTCGCCCACATTGGCGAAATGCTGATGGTTGGTGAAAGGCGGGATGTAGATGAAATCACCGCGCTTCCATTCATAGCGCTTGGGCTCGGTCTCCCACTCCCAGTGATATTCGTCCTCGACTTCGAAGCTCATATCCCAGTGCAGATCATAGCCGGTGCCCGCCATGACGAAGATGATCTCTTCCCACATATGGCGATGCTTGCCCGACGCGCTGCCGGGTTCGATGAACTGCATATAGGCATCCACGCACATCTCCGCCGAGCCGAAGCGCTCATGCATCAAATGCTTGATCAGCCCATCATCGCAGCGCTCCATCGGCATCTGCTCGGGCGAGATCAGCCGCGAACGGGTGGCGTATTCGGCGCGGAACGCCTTGGAGGCGGCAGCGTCATCCGCGCGAAAGCTGCATTCGCCGCCATGGATGCGGGCGAAATCTTCTTCTTTCAAAATGTCGTTCATGTCTGTGCGCTCCAAGGTCAGAGATCGTCCGGCGGAAGGAAGCCTTCCCAGCCGGTCTTGGGCGGATATTCGACGATCTTCTGCAGCATCAGATGCATGAAGAGGAACAGCGGCTTGGCCTTGAAGACCAGCAGCACCGCGCGATTGTCCGGATCATCGTTGAAGTGCTGATGCACGCAGCCATTCTCGACGATCATGATGTCGCCGGCCTTCCACGGGATCTTCTTGCCATCGTGGATGTCGTAGCCGCGACCCTCGATCACGTAGAACACTGCCGAGTTCATATGGCCGTGTTTCTGGCCGTAAGCACCCGGCGCATAGGCCTCGATATGGGTCTCGATGGATTGCGTCACATGCGCGTGCTGCGGGCTGATGACGTGCTTGCCGTATTGGCCGGGGCCGCCCTTCCAAGGGATGGCGGTGGAGGAATAGACGCGGGGCTGATCGACCAGCGACTGATAGAGATGGCTGTAGGTGCCTTCGAGCGCGCGCACGAACGTGCGTTTCTTCGCCCAGCGTTCCCATTTCTGATTTTCGGCATCCAGATCATGCGCACGCATGTTCCGCATAGCCTTGCGACGATCAGCGTCGTCATCCGGCTTCTGGTCGTACAACCCGGTCATATCAGTCTCCCGCCCCGCTTTGGGTGATCGACAAAAGTTCGCTATGCGAACACAATGCCTATCTGGCGCACACGCTATCGGCTTTTGCTATGGTGTCAAGTTGGCTCCAGCTCTCTTGGCGTGTGGGCTTGACGGCGTGCGGCGGCGCGGTATGCCATGGGTTGATCGGCCGGGGAGCCACCGAATTTGCAGCCAGATTCCGCATCATCCACGCCGCCACCGGCGGGTCCTCCGATTGTCTCGCTGTTGGAGATCGCCACCGCGTTTGGCCGAATCGGCACCACGAGCTTTGGCGGTGCGGTGACGAGTTGGATGATGCGCGAAGTGGTCTGGAACAAGCGCTGGTTGACCGAGGATGAGTTTCTCACCGGGCTGGCGATGGCCCAAGCGCTGCCCGGCGTGAACGTGGTCAATCTGCCCTTGTGGATCGGCTACCGTCTGGCAGGCGTGCCGGGAGCACTCGCGGCAGCCTCGGGCGTGATCTTTCCGCCCGGCATGTTCATCGCGATTTTCTACGCCTTCTACGCCATGCTGTCGCGCTACCACGAGACCGCATTGGCGCTGCAGGGAGCGGCGGCGGCGGCAATCGGATTGTCGCTGGCGATGGGTCTGCGCGCGGCACGGCGTCAGGTCCGCAAGGTGATTCCAGCGCTGATCCTGGTGGCGACGTTTGTCGCTGTCGGCGTTTTGCACCAGTCGATGCTGATGGTCCTGCTGGCACTCGCCCCGATCAGCGTCGGACACGCCTATTGGGAGGTGAAGCGCCTGTGAAGGACAACATCCTCCTCACCTTGCTGGTCATCATCGCCCCATTGTCGCTGATGTCGGTCGGCGGCGGTCAGGCAATTTTGCCGGAAGTGCATCGCCAGATCGTGCTCAACCTCGGTCTGGTCACCGAGACGCAGTTCGTCACCGATTTCACCATCTCCAAAATGGCTCCCGGCCCGACCTCGCTGATGATCTCGCTGATGGGATGGCAGGCGGCGGGGTGGCAGGGGATGGTGGTGGCGACGATTGCGATCTTTGCGCCCTCCTCGATCCTGCTTTTGCTGATGGCGCGAATCTGGTCGCGGCATTCGGGGGCTGCGTGGCAGAAGGCGGTCGAGAGTGGTCTGGCACCAATTGCCGCCGGTCTGATCCTGGCCTCAACATTGACCATCGCCCGCGCCCTGGGCGGCGGCTGGTTGGCGGCCTTTGTCTCGCTGGTGGTCACCGTGGTGATGATGGCCACCCGCATCAACCCGCTCTGGATGATCGCAGCCGGGGCTGGGTTGTTCATGCTGACAGAGTTGGTCTGATGCCACACGAGATCGACGGTGAAGTCCATTGGCACGAACCGGCGGGGCTGTCGCCCGCTGGTCTGCGCCGTTACCGCGCGCCATCCAGCCCGCATGACCGCTTCGCCGAAGCCGAAGGCCTCGACATCCTTCGCGCCGTGACGGTGGCCGACCTGCGGGAAGTTCCTCTCAAGCCCTGGCGCAGACTCGGCGCGCGCGGCGCATTCCTGCAGTTGTTCGGCACCGAAGGCACACTCGGCCAGTCGCTGCTCGAAATCCCGGCTTCCGGGGCGACGCGGGCGGAGCGGCATCTGTGCGACGAGGTGATCCTCGCACTCACCGGCAGCGGCACCACCGAACTTGTCGGCCAAGACGGCAAACGGGTGTTCGAGTGGCAGGAGGGCGCACTGTTCGCCATTCCGCGCAATGCGACGCATCGCCTGATCAACGCCACCGACAAGCCCGCTCTGTTGCTCTGTCTCAACACGCTGCCAGCCGTGATCGATCTGCTCGGCGACGCCGATGCGGTGTTCGCCAACCCGTTGGTCGCATTGCTCGATGATGAGCCCGGGCAGGCATTTGACGGGATCGAGCCGGACCCGGTGCAGGGCCTCGCCCTCTGCCGCACCGGGCTGCTCCCCGACGTGATCAATTGCGACCTCCCACTCGACAACCGCGCCTCCCCCGCGCACCGCGCCCTCGATCTCGGCATGACCGGACCAGGGATGCAGGTCTCGATGGGGGAGCATCGGCCGGGCCGCTACGGGCGGGCGCGGCTGGTGGAGCCGGGGCAAGTGGTGATCTGCCTGCGCGGCGGCGGCGAGATCCTGATGTGGCCGGAAAGCGCTGGTCCGCATCCTGCGGCGGAGCAGACGATGCGCATTGCGCAGCGTGGCGGCGTGATCACCGGGCTAGGGGAGGGCGGTGGGCGCTGGTTCGTGCAGGAATTCACCTTCTCGCCCGGTGCCATGCGCCACCTGCAAATCCGCCGCACCCCGATCAGCCACGCCATCCCCGGCAGCGAACGAAAAGACGCGCTGACCACAGCCTGGGACGAAGGTGGGGCGATCATCCCGTATTGGCGCGAGGCCCCACACATCCGCACCGAGTTCGACGCAGCCCTTGCCGCGCGTGGCGTGGCGAACCGGATGCGCGAGACCGATTTTCAGGAATCGCCCGAGGATGAGTGAAGAGGGCGGCAGGGTCTTCTTCGCCCGCGCGCGCCGTGCGCCGGATCGCGACACCGAAATCCGGCTCACCAGTGTCGGCGTCGATATCGGCTCAGCCACCTCGCATCTCGCCTTCTCGCGGCTGGTCCTGCGCCGACATGGCGGCGAGGCGGTGCTGGTGCGGCGCGAATTGCTGCATGAATCCGGCATCTGCCTCACGCCTTATCTCGACGGCGAGGACATCGACACCGACAAGCTTGGCCAGTTCATCGCCGCCGAATATGAGCGCGCCGACATCGATCCCGACGCCATCGACACCGGTGCGCTGATTCTCACAGGCCTTGCCGCAAGGCGGCGCAACGCGCGGGCGATTGGTGAGTTGTTCGCGGCTGAGACCGGTCGATTTGTCGCCGTCACTGCGGGCGACGCGCTGGAGACGGTTTTGGCCGCCCATGGCTCCGGCGCGGTCGCCGCATCGTTTGATGGCGAGACCATCCTCAATCTCGATATCGGCGGCGGCACGGCAAAGATCGCGCGGTGCCAGAATGGCGAGATCGCAGCCCTCACCGCACTGGACATCGGCGCGCGACTGGTCACCTTCAACGATGCGGGCCAGGTCGTGCGGATTGAGGCTGCCGGCACGGTTTTGCTGACCGCTTGTGGCTTGTCGTGGCAGGTGGGCCATGCGCCGCCCGACGATGAGGTAAAGGGTCTCGCAACCCGGATGGCGCAATGCCTGTTCGAGGCCAGCGGAGCGGAGCCGATCTCGCCGCTCACCGCGTCATTGCTGCGGCTGGACGCGATGCAGGATGCCGCCCCGCCGCATTTCGTCGGCTTCTCCGGCGGCGTGGCGGAGTATCTGCACGGGCGCGAGGGGCGTCGTTTCGGCGATCTCGGCCCGGCGCTGGCAAATGCGGTGCGGCTGCGATTCCGCGCATGGAGACCGTTCCGCTTCAACGATTACGGCATCCGCGCCACCGTCGTTGGTGCCTCCCAATTCAGCGTGCAGCTTTCCGGCAACACGATCTATGTAGATCCACCCGAGACATTGCCACTCGCCAGCCTGCCCGCCATCCGCCCGCAGATCGACTGGGACACTTTGGAGGCACCCCAGGTGCAGGTGGCGGTCGAGGCGGCATTGCTGCGGATGGGGCTCACTGACAGCGAGGCCCCGGTGGCCGTTGCCTATGATTGGCAGGGCGACGCCACGCATGACCGCATCTCGGCTTTCTGCACTGGCGTGGCCGCCGCGTTGCGTGGGCGGTCACCGCTGGTCCTGGTCGGCAGCGGAGATTTCGGCGGCCTGCTCGGCACCCATCTGCGCCGCGCCCGACTGGCCGACTCTATCGTCTCAATTGACGGTGTGCGGCTGCGCGAACTCGACCATATCGATATCGGCGCGCTGCTGGAGGTCTCGGGCGGGGTGCCGGTGGTGGTCAAGTCACTGATTTTTTGATAACCTCCTAGGATCGATGGTCTTATGGCAACCAGCACGTAATTAACCTGATAATTAGAGATGGGATTGATGTTAAATAAATCTGGTCAAAATACTTCGACTTTTTCGGAAATAGATATTCTGGCCGGTGGTTCTTTGCCGCCGTTATTTTGGGAGGCGGATCGACAAGGGGTAACGAGTGCGTGGTGGACGCATGTGCCATTTGCCCATTGGCTCATGAGTGTGTCTGAGCCTCGAATCGTGGTCGAATTGGGATCACATTTTGGCGTGTCTTATTTTGCATTTTGTCAAGCCGCGCAGCGATTGGGCTTGGCTTCTCGCTGCTTCGCAGTCGATACCTGGGAAGGCGACGTGCACGCAGGTCAATATCAAAACGACGTTTATCTTGATGTAAAATTACACAATGACTTAAAATACGCGCAATTTTCAAGCCTGCTCCGGTGCAAATTTGATGATGCGGTCGACAAATTTGCTCCTGAAAGCATCGATATTTTGCATATAGACGGGCTTCACACTTATGATGCGTGCAAGCATGATTTTGAAACTTGGCAAGGTCGCCTGTCGGATCGTGCCGTTGTGTTGTTTCATGATGTAAATGAGTTTCGGGACGACTTCGGTGTTTGGAAAGTTTGGGCGGAATTGCAAGAGCGCTTCCCCAGTTTCACGTTCTTGCACGGGCATGGGCTGGGAGTGTTGGCCGTTGGGGAAAACGTGCCAGCGCAGATTCGAATGCTGTGCGATGTCAGCGACCCGACGGCACAAAATAACATCAGGGAGGCGTTCGCTTATATTGGTCAGCATTGGCAGATGAAGCATCAGATTTACGAATTAGATCGTGATCTCAGATCCATCAAAGCACAGCCGCCGATCATGTCCAGGGCAATTCGCAAATTGCGCCGAATGATCAGCGTATGAGCCAGAGTAGAGCGACCTTTCGCTCCTCGCGCGGACGAAAAGACATAAGGTCGAGGCAAGTTCACGGCGTTCTACGGCAGCTTTAAACTGTCCAACCTGATTGCACTTCCCTGTGGCACCACCAAGAAAATCGGCGCATCGCCGACCGCAGTTGGCAGAACGCGGCTGCGGATCTGGTTGATCCCGGCTTCCAACTGCATCGTTTTCAACTCGCTCAACCGCCCAATCGCCGCCTCGCAGCGCCCGACATTGTAGGCGTCGCGCAACTCATCGGCCTCGCGGAAGCTGAGGCGGATCGGCGGTGGGTCGAGGCGGGCGAGTTCGCTCTCCAGCGCCACCTGTCCGTCTCCACCGATGATCAGGCAGATGATCCGCCCCGCCATCTGATGCGGCTGCCGCAACGTGCTGCGTTCCGGCACCATCAACGAGATCGGCTCGTGAAACACCGCAGGGCCAATGGTGACCAACTCGACGATCTTGCGCTCGCCGATCATGTCGGGTGAGAGGAACGCAATATTCACCTCAGGCAGACCCAGGCCGGTGTCGGGTGCGATCAGGATCAACCGCGCGGGGGTTGCCGCCCCCACCACCTGATCGGCCAGTTTCCGGCAGAGCGCCACTGCCGGCCCGGTGACCGCATCGTCACGCCCACGCTCGGCAAAGCCCGCCCGCGCCTCGGCAGCACAGCGGAACTCCGCGTGTGCCGGAAGGGCGAGCGCGCAGCCAAGGGCGGCAACCAGCAACCCGACGAGACGATGTCTCAATTGTAGGCCGGCAGCGTCGACGGCAGCGTGTTGAACCCGGCAGGCGGTGCTGCCTTGATGCCCTGGGCGGCATCGGTCGGCACGATGTCGATGGCACGGCAACCATTGCCGTTATAGTGCGGCAGATGGCCGATCGCGTCCGGGTCGATCATCGCGTAAGCGGGCGGCAACATCGGACGGGTGCCCGCCAGGCGCTGCGGATCGAACGCCGAGAGCAGATCATCGGTCTGGGGCGTGTTGATGTCGCGCGGGCCGAGAAAATGCTGCTTGAAGCCATTCGGGCCGTCGAACTTTGCGTCCTCACCGGCGATCAGGGCGGCCTTCTCCTCGGGCAGCGAGGCGAGCGGCGGCAGGTCGTAGATCGCGTTGATCGTCTCGATCACCGCGTTGTGGTCACCCTCGGCGTGGCTGACGACATGGGCGCGGGCATAGGGCGAGATCACGATCATCGGGATGCGCACGCCGCGCGCCAGCGGCAGACCGTCCGGGCCATAGGACAGGATCCGCGGCGGTACATGGTCGTAAAATCCGTCCGACTCGTCATACGTGATCACGATGGCACTCTGCGCCCACAGATCGGCATCCGACGCGACCGCGTTGACCACACGGGCGGCGAGCGTCTCACTGATCTGGCGATCGGAATAGCCGGGGTGATCGTCGTCGCCCGACTTGGCGGCGTTGATGGCCTTGATGTCGGCTTCGGTCAGCTTGGCCGGATAGTTCGGGTTCTGGATCGGTGGGGTCTGGCCTTCCAGGTTGGAGAAGCCGCCACGGATGTAGAACACGCCGCCATCCTGCGGCAGCTTGTGCGCGTTCATATCGGCCATGAAATCGCCCGCGCCGCGCAGATTGTCGGCGAAGGCAGGGTTGTTGGCGATGTAGCCGAAATATTGCGGGCCCTGGTGGTGGCTGACATAGCCGATATGGCTGGCTTGCTTTGCCGGTTCGTAGGGCTCGTGATCATAACCTTCCTGATACCAACGCCAAGCGACCGGCTTGCCGCCGCGGCTGGTGATGAAGGGGATGTCCTTCGCGATATCGGCCTGATCGGTCTCTGCCGCGCGGTCATCCTTCATCATGCCGTTCAGATCCTTGCCCGCCAGTGTCAATGGCAGCGAGGCGAAGGTGAGGTTTTGGGCGATATTGCCGTCCTTGTAGCTCTCTTTCGGGCTGTCGGGCTGGTATTTCGTGCCGTTGGGGTCGAACTGCGATCCCCAGAATGGCATCGGGTCGTTCACCAGGGGGGCGAGTTGCAGATTGCCCTTGTGCTCACCCGCCTCGGCGGTGACAGTCGTGGTGCCGTGCTTGACCCATTGGGTTTCACCGGACTGCCCGGCGAGCATCGCAATCGCGTTTGGCGTCGAAGGTGTGTCTTCGGTGGCGAAGATGTTGTCAAACAGCACGAAACGGCTGGCGTAGTTCCACAGGAACGGCAGCGTGTCGCAATCGACGTGGCTCATCACCAGCTTGGCGAATTGCTGACCCATCTTGTCCGATTTGTCGTTGCCCGGCTTGGCAACGCGGTCGTAATCGACCTGCGCGAACTGGTCCATCTGGGGTGCGCCCGCCACCACGTGCAGCTTGCGGGCGAGGCCGGTGTGGCTGTGGTCGACGCTGTCCATCACGGTGCCGTTTTCGTCCGGGCCGATCCGGAATGGGCTGACCGCAATCACATTGCCGTTCACGTCCTTGAAGCTCTGGTTGAAGCCCGGTGTGTGCGCGGCATCGCGCGGGCCATTTGCGTCGGCATACAGACCGTTGGCGCCAGGGAAGGTGCCGAATTCATTGTCGTAGGAATGGTTCTCGTTGAAGATAACGAAAACGTATTTCACCTTCTTGCGCAGCAGGGCGATCACTTGACCTCGGCTGACCGCTTTGTCGGTGGCCGGGTCGACGAAATAGGGCGCTATCTTGACCGATGGCGCGGGCTGGGCGGTGACCATCGCGGTCTGGGCCAGCACCGGCTGAGCGATGAGGGAGGTGGCAAGCAGCAGGGCGACCGCGCGCGTGGAGGAAGACATTGATTGGAATCCTTAATCTCGCAGCCAATTAGCGGGGTTGTCGCCGTCCCGGTTGTGATCTTTTCTTGAATTTGCGCTTTCAGATCAACATGCAAGACAACGCCGCAAATTGCCACATCACAGCGAACCGGGTAGAGCTGCACAATGCGTGGCAAACAATCCTTCGCGCGCCGATGTGTCACCGACTTCGGCAGGCTGATTTCGGCGCTTGCACTGCTGGTGCAGTTGTCGGCGGCGGCGCATGCGATGCCGCTGTCACAGGCCAGCGACGCGTTCGAAATCGCACTGGCCACGACAATCTGCCACGCCGACCCTGCCGATTCCGATTCGTCGCAGTCACCGTCACGGCAGCCCCTGCAACCCTGCGACCTCTGCCCGCTCTGCACCGTGGCATCGCAGGCGCAGGTGCTGCTGACACCACCCGAATTCATCCTCGTCACACCGCTGCTCCGTGCGGAGATGGCGGTTTATGTCGCCATCCATCAACCCTCGGCGCGGCTTGCGGTGCTGCGCCGCCCGGCGCGGGACCCGCCCTTCCCGATCTGAACCTGCTGCCCGTCACGCACGGGATCTGTCGTTCCGATTCTGAAGGATAAAATCCATGTTCGATCTGATGCGTCGCGCCGCCCTCTCGGCGGCTGCCTTGGCGATCTCCGCCGGCACCGTTTCACCCGCTTTTGCCCACGCCATCGCTGGCGACCGGGTGTTTCCCGTCACCTTGACCCTCGACGACCCCGGCGTTGCCGACGAGGTCACGCTGCCGCAGATCGTCGATCAACCGGGTGCCGGGCCGAGCAATCAAACGCAGTTCCAATGGGAATGGGACAAGCGGATCACCGAGACCACAGCACTCATCTACAATCACGGCTTTGACGTCGTCACCCAGTCCGGCAGCAAGCGGGCGACCGGGTTTGAGAACCCGGTGATCACCGGCAAATGGCAGGCCTATGTCAACGCCGAGCACGAATTCATCGTCTCTCTTGGCCTGCAACGTGAATTGCCGCCCGATTTGCACACGGTCAGCATCGGCGGTGACCAATATGGTGCCACCAGTCCGGTGCTTTATGTCGGCAAGGGAATGGGCGATCTGCCGATCCAAGCGCTGCGCCCCTTCGCGGTGACGGGGGAGGTGATCTACACCATTCCGGATCGTCCGCTGAACAGCACGCAGGACAACAACGGCACGCCGCGCACGTTGTTCGGGGGGCTGTCGATCCAATATTCCCTGCCGTATCTGCACGCCAATGTGAGGGATTACGGCTTTCCGGAATTCGTCAACCGCTTGGTGCCGCTGGTTGAGTTCAACTATCGCACCCCGACTGCCGCCCCAGGCGGCGGGCCGATGAGCCTGCAAGGCAGCGTTGGGGCGATCTACATGGCCGACACCTATCAGGTCGGCTTGGAGGTGCTCGCTCCGCTGAACAAGGCAGCGGGCTCGCGCCTGGGTGCGGTGATGCAGGTGCATTTCTTCCTCGACGACCTCTTGCCGAACTCCTGGCTCGGCAAGCCGATTTTCTAATTCATCGTCATTGCGAGCATAGCGTGACTCCTGGATTGCCACGGGACGCTCGCAATGACGCCTCGAAAGAGAGATCTGACATGATCAAACTCATTGCTCTGGCCGCCCTGCTCGCCAGCCTTACGTTGCCCAACGCTGCCGTCGCCCACGCAATGCTGCTCAAGGCCACGCCAGGAGCAGGGGGCAGTGTCTCCGCGCCCACCGAATTGTTGCTGCAGTTCTCCGAGGGCGTGGAGCCGAGTTTTACCACCGTGGCCGTGACCAACGCGGCCGGAGAGCGGGTGGATCGCGGTGCGCCGAAGACCGCGTCAGGCGATCAGACCACCCTGCATGTCGGCCTCACTGCGCTCAAACCCGGTGACTACAAAGTCGAGTGGCACGCCACCTCGGTGGACACCCACAAGACCAGTGGTCATTTCGGCTTCAGCGTCACGCCGTAAAAATAGGCAGCGTCGGGTTAGCGGTCGGCCAGACCGTCACTTCGTCGGTGTAAACCTGAAAATTCACCAATGTGTTGGGTCCAAACGCGGTGCTCAGCGCCACGTCGGTGGCGTCGCGGCCGCGTGCCATCAGGATGCGGCCGAGGCGGGGGATGTTGTTGCGGGCGTCGAATGTGTGCCATGCGCCGCCCAGATAGGCCTCGAACCAACCGGCGAAATCCATCGGGCCATAAGGCGGCTCGGTTCCCATGTCGCCAAGATATCCACAGCAATAGCGCGCGGGGATGTTCATGCAGCGGCAGAACGCGACGGCCAGATGCGCATAGTCCCGGCAAACGCCCTTCTTTTCGCGATAGGCCTCGAACGCGGTGCGGGTCGGGCGGGCGTCGGTGTAGGCAAACGCGATGTGATTGTGGACGAAATCGCAGATCGCCTGCACCCGCGCCCAGCCGAGCGGCGTGTGGGCGAACAGCTTCCAGGCGTCTTCCATCAGAAGGTCGGTCTCGCAATAGCGGCTGCCGAGCAGGAAGGTCAGCGCCTCGGGCGGAAGGTCCGGCACAGTGTGCTGGATTGCGTGCGGAACCACCGGGTCAACCGCGCCATGGTCGCGCAGCACGCCGCGGGTCGACAGACGGAAGTTCCCGGCCGGGGCGATCAGTCTTGTGCACCAATTGCCGAAACTGTCGTGATAGGCCGAATGCGGCACTTCGGGGCAGGTGACGATCCGGTCAGGTTCGATCAGATCGGCGGTTCGCGAGGCGTGCACGTGCAGATTGAGCAGCATCGGCGTCGGTTGCGCGCAATTGTATTCGATGTCGTAGCCGAACCGGATCAGCATGAGGTACCCCTGGCGTGAGGCACCGGCTGCGATTGCATGCTCAATAGAGCATCAGCGCCAGGGCGAGCCGGCGCTGGAAGATGCATTGTTGCACGTGCGAAGGCGAAGCGGGAGAGATTCTATGCCAGTTCGGCCGATTTCTGCGTGAAGTCAGCCCGGCGCGTCCGGATCGGATCGCGCCGGGTTGGTTTTGTCGGGCTTAGAGTACGGTCCGACCGATCGGAATCGATCGGTCGGACGGTCGTGCTCTAGAAACATATGATTCTAGAGCACGCCGATCCTGGCGTTGCCCGGGAACATGGCGCGGCGGGCGTCCGCGTCCATTTCCTGCTTGAAGGTGAATTTGGTCGCAAACGCCGCCGCACGTTCCGCCGCCGGGCGGGCGTTGATCGCGTCGAAATGCCGCTTGATGTTGGGGAATTTGGTCCACACATCCGCCACCACACGCGGCATCGCACGCTCCCAACCCCAGAGCGACATGTCGATGAACGAATAATGATCACCCACCAGCCATTCCTGCGTGGCCAGACGGGCATCGAGAATGCCGTAATGCCGTTCTGCCTCGAAGACGTAGCGGTTGACGGCGTATTCCTTCGGCTCCGGCGCGAAATGCTGGAAATGCACAGCTTGGCCGGAATACGGACCGATGCCGGTGGCGATGAACATCAGCCAAGACAGCATCTGGCCGCGCGTGACCGGATCATTGGCCGTCATAAACTGACCGCCGGATTTTTCGGCGAGGTAGAGCATGATCGCGCTGCTGTCGAAGATCACCACGTCGCCATCGGTCATTGTGGGCGTCTTGGCGTTCGGATTGATC
>CAITEF010000409.1 GCA_903891315.1 uncultured Rhodospirillales bacterium
TGTTTCGTCGGGTGGGCGATCAGCGGCGATAGGCGACAGCCATGCGCCGCTCCAGCCTGCGGCTGGCCATCGTCAGCGGCCAACAGAGCAGGAAATACAGCACCGCCACCGTCGAGAAGATGGTGAACGGGTGGAAAGTGGCGTTGTTGATCAACTGCCCGGCGCGGGTGAGTTCGATGAATCCGATGATGGCGGCAAGCGATGTCGCCTTCACCAGATTGACCAAAAACCCAACCGTGGGGGCGGTGGCGATCCGCAGCGCTTGCGGCACGACGACTTTGCGCATCATCGGAAAGTAATGCAGCCCAAGGGCGGAGGCCGCCTCACGCTGCGATGTCGGCACCGCCTGCAACGCGCCGCGCCAGATTTCGCCCAAGAAGGCGCCCGCGTTCAGCGACAACCCGAGCGAGGCGGCGAACCAGGATGGCAGTGGCACGCCCAACATGTCCGAGCCGAAGAAGACCAGGAACAATTGCAGCAGCAACGGGGTTCCCTGGAAAATCTGGATATAGGTGATCGCCGCCCAGCGCGCCGAGGCGCGTGAGGAGACCCGCAGCAACGCGATCCCGGCCCCGACGATGCCGCCGCCGATGAAGGCGATCACCGAGAGCATGATCGTCCATTGCATCGCGGTGATCAGATAGAGGAAATCCCCTGGATTGATCGCCCGCATCAGCGTGTTTCCAGCTTGGGGAAAAACAGCCGGTTGAGGCCGAGAAACACCCCGGAGAAACTGAGCGACAGCACAAGATAGATCGCAATGGTGATGATATAGACCTCGAAGCTGCGGAAGGTGCGCGATTGGATGTCCTGCGCTGCCGCAGTCAGTTCATCGGCGGAGATCACTGAGACGATCGAGGAGTTCAGCATCAGCAGCACGAACTGGCTGCCGAGCGGGGCGAACACGGCGCGCAGGGCCTGTGGCAGGACGACCTTTCGGAACACCTGCACGCGGTGCAGCCCGAGCGCGAAGGCGGCCTCGACCTGGCCGTGGCTGATCGCCTCGATCCCGGCGCGGACGATCTCGATGGTGTAGGCGCTGCCGTTGAGCACCATCGCGATCAAGGCACCGGTGTTGGCGTCCAGCCGGATCCCGATACCGGGCAGGCCGAAGAAAATGACGAAAACCTGCACCAGAAACGGCGTGTTGCGAATGAACTCGACATAGGCAGCCACCAAACTTTGCAGCCATTTCGGCCCTGATGTGCGGGCGAAGGCACCGACAATGGCGAATAACAGGCTCAGCACCATCGAGACCGCCGACAGGCGGATCGTCAGCCACGCGCCATCAATCAGCTCCTCGCGTGCATTCCAGACATCAAGAAAGTGGAACTGATACCCCACGCGCGTTTCCCCGTTTTGATAACGCTAACCCGAGCCAGATCGGGATGCCAGGGGGGGACGTGGTGATTGTGATATTTTACCGGATCGGTGGCACGAGCGGGTTCATTTTGCAGTGCAAAAGGGGGCGGCTCGAACACAGGCGATGACGGGGAGGCGGTTCGAGTCTCGCCGTGACGTGGTGTCAGGCGCTGCCAGAAAAGCCGGGCTGCATCACACGCTCGATGGGAGCAGCGCCATCGCCCATCGGTTGTGGTGCTGGTGTCGGCAATGCGGATTGCGCTTTGAGCCCTTCGAGGATGTTGTTGTTGACGCCGATCAGAGGTGCGACCGACAGATCACTGACGGCGGCGGCCGTGCTGTAGCGCATCGACCAGAAGCCAAGATCGATCAACTCGTGCTTCAGCGGGTCCGGCAGTAAGTTCCCGTCGCTGGCGAGATCGCGCACCAGGGCAGACCAAAGCTGGTGATTTTGGCGCAGCGCTTCGATTCGTGATGTCGCGTCGGCGGCGCGCTGGAGCCGGAGATTGCACAACCCCAGTGCCAGGATTTCCGCTTCGCGCGGGCTCGCTCCGCCGAGATCGGTGGTGCGCAGATAGATGTCCGGTCGCTGCATGGCGGTATTTTTCCTGCCGATTGCCGCGTTCAGCGGCACGTTGCGCTATCGTCCAGAACGCCCCGCCTCGTTGTGCCGAGCGGTTCTGGATGACAGCCAGATTTTTGAGCCAAACGGTCCGATCCCGGCGGGGTTTAGGCCGCCAGGATCGGAGGGTTGATCAACGGAACAGCTGCATGATCGACTGCGGCTGCTGGTTGGCAATCGACAGCGACTGGATCGCCAGCGACTGCTTGGTCTGCAGTGACTGCAACTGGGCGCTTTCAGCGGCCATGTTGGCGTCGGTCAGCGCGCCAATGCCAGATGTCAGCGCGTTGCTCAGCGATGAGGCGAAGCTGACCATGCCGGTGATCTGGTTGGATTTCGAACCGATATAGGCGGAGTTGACGTTCAACTGCTTGATCGCCGCCTGCACCGTGTCAATTGCCGCCGTGGTGCCCGCAACCGCGCTGAGTGCCGCACCGGCGCCGCTGATCGAGATGGACGAATTGGCCGCGGTGATGCCGTTTCCGGAAATCACCAATTGCCCGGTGTTGTCCACGGCAGCACCGAAACCCGCGCCCTGCAGAGCGGTGGCGACCTTGGCCATGATCGCGCCGTTCGAATCGGTGGCCGAAATGTTGATGGAGGAGTTGATCTGATTGGCGCTGGACGGATTGGCGAAGGCCGCCGGTGCCGTTGTGCCGTCCGACAACATGAACGTCCATTTCTTGGTGGCAGTCCCGAGCGTGATCGTGTCATTGGCCACTGGCGCAGTGGCATTGGTGAAGTTGAGGCCAACGGCTGCGGCCGTCACTGTCAGCCCGGTCAGGCCAAGACCTGCGGTGTCCGACGCGGTGACCGCGGCACCATTGTTCGGGTCGTTGTTCGAGGCGGTGATCGTCGAACCAGCCACGTTGCTGACCACGGAGACGGCGGAGTTGGTCGCACCGACGCCGGTGCCGGTGGTCGCGATCAGGTTGACCCCGTTGAAGGTGGCGCTCTGGGCGAACAGATCGATGTTTGCCAGCACCTGATTGATCGAATTGTTGATCGTCGCAGGGTCCATGCCGGTCTGCTGGCCTTGGGTGACGGTGGTCAGCAGGCCCTGCAAGACTGTCGAAATCTGCGATTGCGCGGAGGCGGCGACACCGAGCACGGACGAGCCGAAATTCAGGCTGTCCTGCACGGCGTTGAGGCCGGAGACGTCAGACTGCATCGTCTGTGCGATGGAATAGACGGCCGGATTGTCCGATGCCTGCGAAATCTTCTTGCCGGTGGAGATTTGGTTCTGCGTGGCCTGCAGCGCCATTTGGGTGGAGTTCAGCGATTGCAGCGCCGCCATGGCGCCGAGATTGGTGTTGACGGAGAACATGCGGAAAGCTCCTTTTTCGAAACCGCTTGCATGGGCCTGCCCCCTGGCAGGCGTCCACGCGCTGATCGCCCAAAGGATTTTCCGCTTGGGCCCCCCGACCTTCGCTGCAAACCGTTAAACAACCGTTTATCCGGATCAATTATTTTGCGGTGACGTGCTTGCCCTGCTTGTGTATCGACACAGATCGACGGAATCGGATTCGGAGTGCTTGGCATGTCGGGTGATTGGCTTCTCGATTGGTTGTCGCTGGCGCGCCTGCCGCATATCGTCGATATCGGCGCGAACCCGATTGACGGGGACACGCCTTACAAGGCCTTGATTGCCAAGCAATTGGTCAAGGTCACCGGCTTTGAGCCGCAAGAAGCGGCTTTGCAGGTGCTGAACCAGCGCAAGACGGCGATGGAGACCTATCTTCCCTATGTGATTGGCAATGGCGGCAAATCGACGCTCAATGTGTGCCAATATTCGGGGTGGACCAGCTTGAAAAAACCCAGGCAGGCGGCTCTCGAAGTTTTCAATCAGTTCAAGGAAAGTGCCGAGATCGTTGAAACCTTGGCGGTGACTTGCAAAAAATTGGACTCTGTCGATGACGCCTCCGATATTGATATGTTGAAAATCGATGCGCAGGGCGCGGAGCTTGATGTTCTGCGAGGAGCGACCAAAAAACTGAAGAATGCTGTGATCGTTCATTCGGAAATATCGTTTGTAAATCTTTATGAGGACCAGCCGACATTTGCGCAGATCGATATTTTTCTTCGTGCGCAA
>CAITEF010000410.1 GCA_903891315.1 uncultured Rhodospirillales bacterium
AGCCGCCCTGGTCAGCGCCACCTCGCGCCTTGACTACACAACCATCGCTGCCCCGCGCACCGGTGTGCTGATCGCGCGCAGCGTGGAGAATGGCGCTGTCGTTGCACCTGGCACGGCGCTGTTGACGCTCGCGCCGGATGGGCAGGTGCAATTGCTGCTGGCCATCGACGAACGCAATCTGGGCAAGCTGGCGTTGGCGCAAACCGCGATTGCTTCCGCCGACGCCTATGCCGACCAGAAATTCGCCGCCACCGTCTCCTACATCAACCCCGCTGTGGACATCACCAAGGCCTCCGTCGAGGTCAAACTCGATGTCACCAAGCCGCCGGATTATCTTCGGCAGGATATGACGGTCTCGGTCGATATCGCTGTCGGGGAAAGCAAGAATGCGCTGCTGCTGCCAAGCCGGGCGGTTAATGATCAGTTGACCGAAACCCCCTGGGTGATGCTCGCCAAGGACGGACGGGCGATCCATCAACCCGTCAAAACCGGCCTGCAAAACAGCACAAGGGTCGAGATCCTCAAGGGTGTCGCCGAAGGTGATGTGGTGATTCCGGTCACTGCTGGGGTATTGGCGGGTGGACGCGTCAGGGCGGCGGTGCCAGAACTGCCGCCAAAAATCTAAAGCCATCTCCGATCTAAAAATCGATTTTGAGTATTTTCCGATCATTTATGGGATATATTTTTTGATGTAATCCGACAATCTGGCGTTTCGTGAAAATATAAATCCTTATTATTTTCCAAAATGGCGCTGGTAGTTTAGGAATACTCCCATGAGAACATCGATTTTCATTATCCCGGCTGTTCTACTCTCACTCGCAGCGTGTGGTCACAGCACGGGTGAGCGCGCGCTTTCTGGTGCCGGGATTGGCGCTGGCGTCGGCTTGGTTGGCGGCGCGTTGGTCGGGGCGCCGCTCGAAGGTGCAGCCATTGGCGGTGCCGTTGGTGCTGGCACCGGCGCCTTGACCTCACCCAACCAGATCAATCTGGACCGCCGATGAAACCCGGCGCTTTGATCGGCATCATCCTGGCCTTGGCGGGATGCGCCGTGCTCGCTGTCGGTCGCTTCAGTTATACAACCGAAAAGCCGGTGGTGGACCTGGGGCCGGTGAAGGTCACTCAAGCCGTCGAGCATAGCATCGCGCTGCCGGACATGGCGGGCTTCGGCCTGATCGTCGTCGGCGGATTGCTGGTGCTGATGACGCGACGCTCCACCTGAGACCGCAAAGGAAGCGATTTGATGATCAGAAAGGCACTGCTCGCTGGAGCTATGCTGCTGCCGATGACGGCGGCCCGCGCAGATACGGACCGCCAAGCTGAATCCAACTCGATCTGGACGATCCGAGGCGAGAACGACGTCATCAGCACGATGCCGCGTGGATCGGACCAGAATTACACATCGGGCCAGCAAATCGGCTGGACCTCCGGCACCGATATGGTGCCGGAATTTGCGGGCGATCTGTCCCACTCCCTGCAGGGGGATGGGACCGTGCGCATTGGCATCGAGTTGACCCAGCAATTCTTTACCCCCGCCAACAAGGCCCTCACAAATCCTGACCCGCGTGACCGACCCTACGCGGGCTATCTCGCGGCAACCGGCTTGTTGCTGCGTGATGCCGGCAACAGCCGCGACGTGCTGTCACTCAGCCTTGGGGTGATCGGGCCGCTCGCCCAGGCGGAAGAGACCCAGAACAGCGTGCACAGCCTGATCAGGGATGCGCACGCGTCGGGCTGGTCGCATCAATTGCCCAACGAGGTCGCAGTCGAGCTGTTCGACCAACGCACCTGGCGCGTTCCAATCGGCCAATTTGCCGGGCTGGAAGCCGACGTCCTGCCCGCCCTGGCGCTTGGTGCCGGCACGGTGCGGGACTACGCGCAGGCCTCCACCGTGCTGCGGATCGGCCAAGGCTTGACCAACGATTTCGGCATCGCACGCATCCGGCCGGGCATCAGCGGCGGCGACGCCTATGGGGCCTCTGACAGCGTATCGTGGTATGTCTTCGCCGGTGCCGATGGTCAGGCCGTGGCGCGGGACGCGTTTCTGGATGGTGATCTGTTCAGCCGCTCCGCGCATGTCCAGCATCTGCCGCTGGTCGGCGAGCTGGAGGCCGGGTTTGGCCTGATCTGGCGCGGCGTCCGCCTCTCGTATGTGCAGACCTGGCAGACGGCGGAATTCCGTCACCAATCTCCGTCGCAATTCAACTTCGGCTCGCTGGCTTTGTCTGTTCGGTTCTAGGGCACGGTCCGACTGATCGGAATCGATCGGCCGGACGGTCGTGCTCTAGAAACATATGATTCTAGTGTCGTGAACCAGAAATTCGTTGGATCGAATTTCTGGTTCAGTCGACACTAGGTTGCTGATTTTCCTAGTGTCCCGGTTCTGAAATCCGACGGATTTCAGAATCGGGACACTAGAGCAACTTAGCCTCGATCACATTGAACCTCGCCGGTTCAATGTGATCGGGCGTTGCTCTAACAGGCGTGGTGCTGGGGCATAAGCCTCAGCACCATCGACCATCTTTGCAGGGAGCGCTGCGACCGTTCGAGCAGACCACGTAGGTGCCCGGTGCGAGTACGG
>CAITEF010000411.1 GCA_903891315.1 uncultured Rhodospirillales bacterium
AAATCGACCTCGTCACCATAGAGGAAGCCGACGCGGTGGAGGCGCAGATCCGCGCGATCAACCGCACCGCCCAGATCATCCGCGCCGAGCGCTCGAACGTGGACATCGCGCAATTGCTCGATCAGGGCGCCTTCGAACTCTCGCGCATCCTGGAACACCTGCCGAGCTTCCTCGACAGCGACGATCACGAGCACAACGACGACATCATCTCGATGAGCTTCGAGGCACTGCGTCCGCTCGACCCGGAAAAGTTCAACGCCTGGATCGGCGAGTTGCTCGCCCAGAAGGGCCAGGACCTGCTGCGCACCAAGGGCATCCTCTCCTATGCCGGTGACGACCGCCGCTTCGCTTTCCAGGCGGTGCATATGATCGCCGATGGCGATTTCATCGGGCCTTGGAAGGGTGAGGAGCGGATATCCCGCATCGTCTTCATCGGCCGCAACCTCAACCGCCCGCAATTGCGGCGCGGGTTTGAGGCGTGTCAGGTGGATTGAGAGCGCTAATTCGGCGCAAGCCATTGTTATCGGCCTTGTTTTTCCCAAAATTGACGTGTATAGAAATGGTCTTTCCGCTACTCCCGTAGGCGGGCACGACCCCTCGGTGAGCTTCGGCTTCCGAGGGGTCTTTCTGTTTAAGGGGCCATGATGGCGAGAGTTGGCGTATTTATTGATGGCGGTCATTTACGCGTCAGCGCAACGACGGCCAGCCTGAAGCGCGGAGTCGCATCGTGCGACCTCACCGACAACGACTTCAAACCCCGCTGGGAACAAAAGGGCGTCGATCTGCGAATCGGCCTCGATATGCTGACGCTGACCGAGACCCGCGCGGTGGAGATGATCGTGCTGATCACCGGCGATACCGATCTGATCCCGGCGATGAAGATGGCGCGCAGTCGCGGTTTGCAGATGGCGGGCGTGTGCCTGCCCAATCGTGCCATCGGCCCTGAGCTTTTGCCGCATCTCGACTTCTATCGAAATCTCCCGCATTGGCCTTAGTCAAACTACATCTCGAGGGCTTGATCTCGATATGACCGGGGATTGTTAAGACATGGGCGAGACCGTCAGCGCCGACCACATTCTCGAAACCCGCGGTGTCTCCGCGCAATTCGACGCGCACGTCATCGCCTGTGCTTTCGACAAAAACGGCGTGGCCGGCTTCGGATTGGGCGATGGCAGCGTGCGGCTGAACGCGCGCGAGACGCCACTCACCTGGATTAACGCCGAGACGCATGATGGCGGGCTGCTCTGCCTCGCCGCCGACCCGTCCGGCTCCGGCTTCGTCTCCGGCGGCGACGATGGCGCGCTGATGCGCACCGCTGCCGACGGCGCGACTTCGCAGATCGCGTCCTTCGGCTCCAAATGGGTCGAGCAGGTCGCCAGCTTCGCCGACGCCAAGACGCAGTTGATCGCCGTCGGCGTCGGCAAGCGTCTGGTGGTGATGAACGGCAAGGGCGAGACACTCAAAAGCGTCGAGCATCCCTCCACCGTCACCGGCATCGCCTTCGACGCCAAGGGCAAGCGGGTTGCGGCGAGCCATTACAACGGCGCCTCACTCTGGTTCGTCGCCAGCAAGACCGACAATCCACGTCGCCTGGAATGGAAGGGCAGCCACACCGGCATCGCCTTCAACCCGGAGGGCGACCATGTCGTCACCTCGATGCAGGAGAATTCCCTGCATGGCTGGCGGTTGACCGATGGACAGCACATGCGGATGTCTGGCTATCCGTCGAAGACCAATGCGATGTCCTTCACCAAAAACGGCAAATGGCTGGCCTCGTCGGGTGCGGAGAGCATTGTGCTCTGGCCGTTCTTCGGCGGCGGCCCGATGGGCAAATCGCCAACCGAGCTTGCCGGTGGGGATGATGTGTTGTGCTCCTTCCTGGCGTCGCACCCGCTGCAAGACGCGGTGGCGGCGGGGTTCAGTGACGGTCTGATGGTGCTCGCCGACATCAATAATGCACGGATTTTGCCGATCTGCGGTCCGGGGCGTGGTGAGGTGACGGCGGTGGCGTGGAACGCGTCCGGCACGCATCTGGCGTTCGGCACTGAGACGGGGTTCTGTGCGGTGGTGGATTTTTCCAAGCGGTAACGGGAGAGACGCGATGATCACCGACAAAGGCTTGCGCATGCCCAAGCTTGGCCTGGGCACATGGCCGATGATGGGTGAGGAATGCACCAAGGCGGTGATCGGCGCGCTCGAACTCGGCTATCGCCATATCGACACTGCGGCGAAATACGAGAACGAGACAGCCGTTGGCGAGGCGATTGCCAACTCGCCAATCAAACGCGCGGAGTATCACGTCACCAGCAAGGTCTGGCTCGACAAACTGGCACCGGATTCGATGCACCGCTCGTTCGAGCAGAGCCTGCGCGATCTGCGGACCGATTACGTCGATCTATTCCTGATCCACTGGCCATCGCCGGACATGGACCTGGCTGCGTCATTGGCCAAACTGGTCAGCTTCCAGGAACAGGGTCTGGCGCGGAATATCGGGGTGAGCAATTTCCCGCTCAGCCTGTTCCGCCGCACGGTGGAGGAGATCGAAGCACCAATTGCCAATCACCAGATCGAGTATCACGTGCTGTTCGACCAATCGCCGGTGATCAATTTCGCCCGCAAACACGGCATCTCCATCACCGCCTATTGCCCGCTTGCGCGTGGTCGCCTGATCGGCAATCCGACGCTGGATGCCATCGGGGCCAAGCACGGGGCAAGCGGGGCGCAGGTTGCGCTGAAATGGCTGCTCGACCAAGACAGTGTGGCGGCCATCCCAAAGGCGAGCCGGGTTGAGAGCCAGACGGCGAATTTCGCGGCTCAGACACTTATGCTCGACGATGAAGACCGCGCGGCGATTGCGGCGCTGCCGAAGGACCAGCGCTTCGACAATCCGGCCTGGGCACCTGATTGGGATGCTTAAGTTTACCAATCGATAAATAACGCTATGATCCTGCCAAACCGATTTTGGGGGGAAGCAGGATGATCACCGACAATGGCTTGCGTATGCCGAAGCTGGGGCTCGGCACCTTTCGCATGAAGGGCGAGGAGTGCCGCGACGCGGTTCTCAGCGCGCTCTCCATCGGCTACCGCCACATCGACACCGCCTTCATGTATGGCAATGAAGACGCGGTGGGTGACGCGATTGCGCAAACCTCCGTTCCGCGCGCGGACTTCCATCTCACCACCAAGGTCTGGTGGGACCAACTCTCCCCCGACGCGATGCAGGCCTCGCTGGATCGCAGCCTCACCGCGCTCAAGACCGATTATCTCGACCTGTTCCTGATCCATTGGCCAACGCCGGACATCGATCTCGCCGCTTCGCTGGGCAAGCTGGCGCAGATCAAACAGGCGGGCCTCGCCCGCCATGTTGGCGTCTGCAATTTCCCGCTCGGCCTGCTGCGCCGTGCAGTGGAGGAGGTGGGGGCGCAGATCGACGTGCACCAATTCGAGTATCACGTGCTGCTCGACCAATCGAAGCTGGTCAAGTACTGCCGCTCGAAGGGCATCGCGGTCACCGCCTATGTGCCGCTGGCGCAGGGCCGTTTGGCCGATCACGCGGTGTTGGGCGAGATCGCCGCCAAACACGGAGCAACGACCGCCCAGGTCGCGTTGAAATGGCTGCTCGATCAGGACGGCGTCTCGGCAATCCCGAAGGCGAGCCGGGTGGAAAGCCAGACTTCGAATTTCGGCGCGTTGAAGCTGGTGCTCGACGATGCCGATCGCGCGGCGATTGCGGCCTTGCCAAAGGACCAGCGTTTCGTCTCACCGCCCTTCGCGCCCGATTGGAACGCCTAGAGCAACGCCCGATCACATTGAACCGAAGAGGTTCAATGTGATCGAGGCTAAGTTGCTCTAGTGTCGTGAACCAGAAATTCGTTGGATCGAATTTCTGGTTCAGTCGACACGAGGTTGCTGATTTTCCTAGTGTCCACGTCATTCTGAAATCCGACGGATTTCAGAATCGGGACACTAGAATCATATGTTTCTAGATCATAAGCCGCGTGCCATGACGGCGTGATCTCAGCGATCAGCCGGTTTTCTGGTTGTTGCCGCCCAGCGTGGCACCGGCGATCAGCTCGGCGTGTTTGGTCACCGCAGTGTGGTCCTCGCCTGGCCCCAGTGCCTGCGCCGCACCCGCCCACAGCTCACGGCACAACGCCGAGAGCGGGGCGGCAGTGGCGGTTTCGCGCCCGACATCGAGCGCGATGGACAGATCCTTCACCATCAGATCGAGCCCAAAGCCCGAATCGAAGGAGCGTGAGAGCACGAACTGCTTGAACTTCTTCTGCGTGCTGTTGTTCATCCCGCTGGAGACGTTGAGCACGTTGAGCATGGTCTCTGGTTCGAGCCCGAATTTGCGCCCGATCAGCAACGCCTCGGCCGCGATCAGGAAGCCACCGGCGGAGACCAGATTGTTCAGAGCCTTCATCGCCTGACCGGTGCCGACATCGCCGATTTTGTGGATCGACGTGCCCATCAGCGCCAGGACGGGACGCACGATCTCCAACACCGCATCGTCGCCGCCCACCATGATCGCCAGATCACCGGTGATCGCGCGGGCGACCCCGCCGGAGACCGGGGCGTCGAGCGTGCGGATGCTCTGCTGCGCAAGGCGCGCTGCAAACTCTTGCGTCTTGGCGGGGGCACCCGAGGTCATTTCCAACAGGATCGCGCCTGGATTCATCGCCAATGCGGCGCAATCCGGCCCGGCGAACAGCACTGCCTCGACGATTTTGCTGTCCGGCAGCATGGTGATGACGATGTCGCGCCCTTCGACAGCGGCTTTCGGCGTGAGCGCCCGGCTTCCGCCGATCTCGGCCACAAACCGCGCCGCCTCGTCCGCGCGCGCGTCGCACACGCAAACATCAACGCCTGCTTGCACGAGACGGGCTGCCATCGGCCAGCCCATTTTTCCCACGCCGATAAACCCGACGCTCAGCTGTGTTGACGCACTCACGCGGCCTCCGTTTGTTCTTGTATTTGCACAGAATGGTATGACAGGCAGACAAATAGTCAACGTAAGTGCCGCGCGGTCAGGCGCGGCAGACCGGATTACCCGATCAGGCGGTGGTAAATCTGGACATAATCTTCCGCCATCCGCTTCGAACTCCAACGCTGCTCGAAACGGGCACGAATGGCGTGGCGGTCCAATGTCGTCACCCGCGCCAATGCCGCCACCGCCGCGTCTTCGCCCTCCACGATGAAGCCGGTCAGCCCGTCTTCGATCACCTCGCGCACCGAGCCGAGCGGATAGGCGATCACCGGGCAGCCGCAGGCCATCGCCTCGATCATCACCAGCCCGAACGGTTCCGGCCAGGCAATTGGGAACAGCAGCGCGCGGGCATTGCTGAGGAAGGCGGGTTTCTGGGTGTCGTCGATCTCGCCGATGAACTCCACGCCGCCACCTGCCAGCAATGGAGCCATCACCTGATCATACCAGGCACGATCCTCCTCACCGACTTTGGCCGCAACCTTGAGCGGCAACCCGGCGCGCTGGGCAATCCGGATGGCACGGTCGATGCCCTTCTCAGGTGAGATACGGCCGAGAAACGCCAGATAATCACCGCCCTGTGCGACCGGGTTCAGCAGATCCTGCGGCATGCCGTGCAGCACGGTTCCCGCCCAGCCGAGATTGGGGGCCGGGCTGCGTTGGCTGTCGGAAATCGAGACCAGCTTCACATCCGGATAGAGGCCGTAAATGCTCTGCGTCCATTCCTGGTCCATCCGCCCGTGCAGCGTGGTCAGGAACGGCACGCCGAGGCGGGAGAACAGAGGGAAGGGGTGGAAATCAATGTGGAAGTGCAGCACGTCGAAATCCGCAGCCTGCCGAGCCACGAGTTCCAGCATCCGCGCATAGGGCGCGTTGTTGACCTCGAAGTTCGGCACAAATCGCCGAGCCTGCGGCACCACCGGCACCAGTTTGGCGCGCGTCGTCGAATCGCCGCTGGCGAACAACGTCACCTCATGTCCGGCATCCACCAAGGCCTCGGTGAGCCAGGAGACCACGCGCTCGGTGCCCCCGTAGCGGCGTGGGGGCACGGTCTCGAACAACGGGGCGACCTGGGCGATGCGCATGGGATCTCACTCTGCATTTGCGGCGGCTAGAATATCATGTCCAAACAGGGCGGAGTGATGGCGCAACGTCGCTAAAATGCAACATCCCGGTTATCCACAGCAATCCACAGGGTCAGATCACACAGATTACGCTATGGTTATCCGATCATGAACGCATCCCTCCTCCCCGGCTCGATCCCGCCCCGCCTGCCGCCGACGAATCTACAGGCGGAACAGGCTTTGCTTGGCGCTTTGCTCGCCAATAACCGCGCCTATGAGCGGGTGAGCGAGTTCCTGCAGCCGGATCATTTCGCCGATCCGATCCATGGACGGATCTATCAGGCGATTTCGCGCCGCATCGAGCGCCAGGAACTCGCCGATGCGATCACGCTCAAGGCAGAATTCGAGCATTCCGGCGTGCTGGAGGAGGTCGGCGGCACCGCCTATCTGGCGCAGCTGGTCTCGGCGATGGTCGGCATCATCAACGCGGGCGAGTATGGTCGCGCAATCACCGATGCATGGCTGCGGCGGCAACTGATTGATGTCGGCGAGACCATCGTCAACAACGCCTTTGGCGTTGAAGGCGAGCTTTCCGCCTCCGAGCAGATGGAGGATGCCGAACAGACTTTGTTCAGCTTGGCCGCCAAAGGCGGCGACACGGGCGGCTTCGTCAGTTTCGAGAAGGCGCTGACGGGCGCGATCAACACGGCCGAGAAGGCGTTTCACCGATCAGGCGGGATTTCGGGCCTGACCACCGGTCTGCGCGATCTCGACCGCAAGACCGGCGGGTTGCACCCGTCGGATCTGGTCATCATTGCCGGACGTCCTGGCATGGGAAAGACCGCACTTGCCACCAAGATCGCCTTCGGGGCCGCGCGTGCTCTGCTCACTGAGGCGCGTGAGCGCGGGCCGGATGTGGTCCCGAAATCCTCTGTTGCGATCTTCTCGCTTGAAATGAGCGCCGAACAGCTCGCAGGGCGTCTGCTGTCCGAGAATGCGCGTGTCTCCGGCGACAAGATCCGGCGTGGCGAGATCGAGCAGAAGGATTTCGACGCCTTCATCCAGGTCAGTCGCGAATTGGGCGCGCTGCCGCTGCACATCGATGACACGCCTGCGATCTCGATGTCGGCACTTCGCACGCGCTGCCGTCGATTGAAGCGGACCAAGGGGCTGTCTTTGGTGATGGTGGACTATCTGCAACTGATGCGCCCTGCGGTGGGCACCAAGCCGGACAACCGCGTGCTCGAAATCTCCATGATCACCCAGGGCCTGAAGGCGCTGGCCAAGGAGCTGGAAGTGCCGGTGATCGCGCTCTCGCAGCTCTCGCGCTCGGTGGAGTCTCGCGAGGACAAGCGCCCGATGCTGTCGGATTTGCGTGAGTCGGGCTCGATCGAGCAGGACGCCGACATGGTGATGTTCGTCTATCGCGAGGAATATTACATCCAGCAGCGCATGCCCAAGCAGATCGCCTTCGACAATGACGAGAAATTTCACGCCGCTGTTGAGAAATGGCAGTCAGACATGGCGGCGGTGCACAACCGCGCCGAATTGATCATCGAAAAACAACGTCACGGGCCGACGGGGAAGATTGACCTGTTCTTCGAGGGCGAGTTCACCCGGTTCGCGGATTTGGATCTGCATCACGGGGAGGCGGATTGAGCGACGCCAATCCGTCATCGTGAGCGGGGCGTAGCGATCCAGGTGTCGGAGAGCCGTACCGTTGACACCTGGACCCTGACGCTTCGCTCAGGTTGGACGATCTGCTCGTACAAATCCTTCCATTGCGGATTAGCCGCCTCAATCAGCGCCAGTTTTGCCTTCCGCTTCTGCAATTTGAGCTGCTTCTCTCGCTGGATCGCGACGGCGCTGCGCACCTCACGATGACGGTCTGGCGGTGCATCTGCCCTCACAGCTCCATCCATTCGTCCAAGTGAAAATCAAAATACCGAGCCACCCACACCCCATTCCAATGATATTGCAGATGCCGCTCCTGTCGCGGCACGCCCAACGCTCGCGGCTTGAACGCGCCGATGCACCAACCGCCGGCATGGCGGACGCTTGGGTAGAAAACGCCATTCGAACCCGCATCGCGCACTCGTCTGCCGTAGTCACGTGATGCCGCGTAGCTGTCTGGGTCGAGGATTTGCGCCCGCATCGGCGCAGGCTCGGCGGTGACGTCGTCGAAGTGATTGGCCACGCTGCCAACCACCACCCGCATATCCTCGCGCCTTGGCGGATCGCGGCTGTCGCGGGCGAAGGCTTCAAAATGATGCACCGTCTCGCGGATCGCGGTGATCAGTTCGACCGCCGCGTAATAGACCCCGAATCTGCCATCCCCGAAGCGCGAGCCTTTCGGGTTCACATGGGTGAATGGGGCCATCACATAGCTCGCCCCAGGACCTGAAACCCGCTCGGCGGGCGGCACGAGTGAAATCTCGCCGATCTGCGTGCGGATGCGCGGATTGGTCAATTGTTCGAGTGCGATCAACGCATCCCAGGCCGCCGGGTCAAGCGACAGGCGTTCGAACAGGTCAATCGGCGGATAGCGCGACGCAATCACCCGCCAGGCTTGCGGCCATTCGACGCGGCGGATGGTCACGCCTCAGCTCCAGGGTGCCCGAGCACCATCCAAATAGGCGCGCACCGCGGCAAGATCGGTGACATCGCCCGCACACATGCGCGCCAAAGGGGGCTGCTCGCCGAACGCTGCATTCGGGCGTCGCAGCCAGCCATCGGCGAGTGAAGGATCCGAATAAACAACGCCCAAGGCTTTGAAAATGCCTGCGATATAGCCGATCCGTCGCAGCAAATCCTGCGGCACGCGGGCCACTTGCCCCTTTTTCCAGGCGTAGAAACTGCGCTCAGGCGGTGCGCCGAGCAACACGCGGGCTTCCTCTGCCGACAGACCCCAAGCGTCAAAAATCCCGAACACCCCACGCAGCGCCGCCGCGGGATCGATGGTGTCCAGACGGCTCGGGGCCAGTTTCAGATGTGCCGACATCGGCGACGACTTTCATTTTCGCATAAAATAGGAAGATTTATGCAAATCTGCAAGATTGTCGTCCGATTACTCCGCGTTCGCCTCTTCCTTGTCGATGTCGGCCACCGTGCGCATCAGGCGCAGAAAATCCTCGAATTTGATTTTCCCGTCATGATCGGAGTCGGCGAGCTTCATCATCTCGTCGACTTCGGCGGTGGTCACCAGATCATCCATGCCGTGAATGCAGGAGAGCAGATCTTCTTCAGACAAATATCCTTTGCCACCATGGTCAAACAGCGAGAAGCGGCGGCGCAGGCGTCGTTCCCAATGGTCGGACATGTCGGTGCGGACCAGGGCGGCGAATTGGTCGAAATGGATGCCCGTGGCCCCGGTCTCGCCGGTGATGCGATCCAGCGCCAATTGCAGGCGCGCACGAGGGTAATGCCGTTTGAAGCTTGCCAGCACCTCGGTCAGTTCATCGATATCGAGGATGTTGTCACCGTTGCGATCGAATTCGCGGAAGGTTTCCTTGATCTGCGCGATCTGGTGCGGTGACAGCCAGCTTGGCGCGAGTGAGCCGAAGCCGTGTTCCAGATGCTCATGGGTCAGCTCATCCAACCGCTCGACCGCGTCGAAGGCGTGCTCGGTGGCGGCCCAGAGTTTCATCGGGTCGTAGCCGAAATGCACCGAGCCACCATCAACGATCAGCGGCAGATCGAAGCGCAGCGCCGGGTTGTCGAGCAATTTGCGGCCGAGTTCGCTGGTCGGGCGGCCATAATAATGGTCGCGATGCGGGAAAGTGCCGACGAGGTCGATGATTTTGAGATGCTCTTCGAAAATCAGCCGGAAAATGCGGAATTCGCTCTGCAGCTTCGGCTCCAACCGCCCGAAGAAATCGACACACATTTCCTGATCAGCGAGGTTTTCCTGGTGCGTCAGGATAAGGCACGGCACGAAAATGCATTCCTCGGGGCGCAGCACGGCCAGCCAATCATGCCCGCAGGAGACAATCCGCCGCGCGCGTTCGTCGCCGGCGAAGCTCTCTTTGGTGAAGCGATAGATGTTGCGGGGGAACTGGTCGATCAGGATCATCAGGGCCAGGGCACCCTGCGGCGTCTCCATCCAGGAATCCAGCTCACCGGCCAATGCCCGCTCGACCAATACGCCGAAGCGGTCGCGGATGGTATTGTCGGTGTCGTTGTCCTTGCCGAACCAGAGTTTCAGGCAGTCGATCACCTTCACAGCGCCAGTCTCGTCGCGCAGGAACATGAACGAGATGATCTCTTGCTGCGTCTGAATCAGGTCCATTTCGCATTCTCCCGTATTGCATCTTTTGCCCTCGGCAGCCGACGCCACACGCGGAGCTGGCAATCTGAAACGAAGCAACGGATGGAGTCATATCCGCCGACGGAGTCGTAAGACAAGAGAGGCCATTCTGGTGGCGGTGTCAGTCATTGCTGGCGATGAAGGTCTGGTCATCTGCCCCGCTTACCTTTGACGCAGCCCCGCCCCGCTGGTAGCCAAGGGCGTGCTTTGGATCGGACGAGGGAATGACGGCGGCGCTCGATTTCGTGGCTTGGCTGGGGCGGTTCGTGCTCGCAGCGTGCACAGCATGCGGTCGGTTGGCGCTGTTCTGCGTCTCCGGTCTGTCGCACATCGTCCGTCCACCGTTCTACGGGCGGATGTTCCTGCGCGCGATCATCGATATCGGCTACACCTCGCTGCCGGTGGTGGCGCTGACGGCGACGTTCACCGGCATGGTGCTCGCCTTACAAAGCTCGACCGGCCTGTCCCGCTTCTCCGCCGACTCGGCGGTGGCAAGCTTGGTGGTGCTCTCCGTCACCCGCGAACTCGGCCCGGTGATCGCAAGCCTGATGGTCGCCGGACGCGTCGGTGCCTCGATTGCCGCCGAGATCGGCACCATGCGGGTGACCGATCAGATCGACGCGCTCTCAACGCTGTCCACCAACCCGATGAAATATCTCGTCGCTCCCCGCCTGCTGGCCGGTCTGATCGCGCTGCCGCTGCTGGTGCTGATCGCCGATATTCTGGGGGTGATGGGCGGGTTCATCATCGCCACCGTGAAGCTGAACTTCAACACGCAGACCTATCTGCGCAACACGCTCGACTTCATCCAGACCGACGACGTGGTGTCCGGTCTGGTCAAAGCCGCCGTGTTCGGCGTTTTGATCACCCTGATGGGCTGCTATCAGGGCTACAACTCCAAGGGCGGCGCGCAGGGCGTGGGCCAGGCCACCACGTCGGCGGTGGTGGCAGCCTCGGTGCTGATCCTGGCATTCGACTATGTGCTGACCGAAATGTTCTTTGCCCGATGACCAACGCAAATCCAACCATCCGCCTGCGCGGGCTGTCCAAATCCTTCGGCGACAAGAAAGTTCTGGACGGGATCGATCTCGATGTTGCCACCGGCACCTCGATGGTGGTGATCGGCGGCTCAGGCTCGGGCAAATCGGTGCTGATCAAATGCATTCTCGGGCTGATCGAGCCGGATGAGGGCGTGATCGAGATTGACGGCATTGACGTGCTCAAAGCCCCGCGTGAGCAGCGGATGGAATTGCGGTCGCGGATCGGCATGCTGTTCCAGAATGGCGCGTTGTTCGACAGCCTGACGGTTTGGGAGAACGTGGCGTTCGGCTTGCTCGCCCAGAAGAAATGCACCCGCTCCGAGGCGCGCGAGCGCGCCGCTGGGGTGCTGGCGCAGGTCGGGTTGGCGGCGAGCGTGGGCGATCTGTCGCCGGCAGAGCTCTCCGGCGGCATGCAAAAGCGCGTCGGGCTGGCCCGTGCGATTGCAGCCCAGCCCGAGATTCTGTTCTTTGACGAGCCGACGACCGGCCTCGATCCGATCATGGGGGCGGTGATTGACGGGTTGATCGTCGATTGCGTCAAGCGGATGGGCAGCACGGCGATTGCGATCACCCATGACATGGCAAGCGCCGTGCGCATCGGTGATCGGGCAGCGATGCTCTTCAAGGGGCGGATTGTCTGGGAGGGGCTGGCCTCGGCGTTGCTCGACAGCGGCAACGAGATGGTCGACCAGTTCACCCATGGCAGGCGTGAGGGACCGATCCAGATGGAATTGCGGAAATAGCATGAGCACGTCCGGCCTGCCCGATCTCGTGCGCGACCTGCCGCATCTCCGCGCTTTGGTGGAATCCTGGCATCGCGCCGGGCTGCGGGTGGGTGTGGTTCCCACGATGGGGGCGTTGCATCAGGGCCATCTGAGCCTCGTCCGCCGGGCCGCCGCCGAGACGGATCGGGTGATTGTGACGATCTTCGTCAATCCGCGCCAATTCAACTCCGCCGCCGATCTGGCCGCCTATCCGCGCACCGAGGAGGCCGATCGGCTCAAGCTCGACGGCCAAGGGGCCACGCTGATCTACGCGCCGGATGGTGACACGATCTATCCGCCGGGGTTTGCCACCACCGTCTCGGTGGAGGGGCTGAGCGAGGGGCTGTGTGGAGCATATCGTCCCGGCCATTTCGCGGGCATGGCCACCGTGGTGACCAAACTGTTCACCCAAACCCAAGCGGATCTTGCCTATTTCGGCGAGAAGGATTTCCAGCAGCTCAAGATCGTCCAGCGTCTGGCCGTCGATCTCGATCTGTCGATCACCGTGATCGGCTGCCCCACGCTGCGCGAAGCGGATGGTCTGGCGATGTCGTCGCGCAATGTCCGCCTGTCGTCCGAGGCGCGTGCCATCGCGCCGGTGCTGTATGCGGAATTGCAATACCTCGCGGGCAAGCTCGCCGAGGGGCGGCGAATGGCGGATGTCGTCGATGCGGCCAAGCGGCTGATCGTGGCAGGCGGTTATCAGGCGGTGGAATATCTTGAACTGCGCGCCGAGGCCGATCTCGCCCCGCTCGACACGCCGCTGGTGCCTGCGCGGCTGCTGGTGGCGGCGTGGCTGGACGGGACGCGGCTGATCGACAACATTGCGGTGCCGTCTCTCGTCTGACAGGGAAAGCGATGCTTTACGGCAGCTCCAGGCGCTTTGTTCTCACGGCTGTGTTGTTCGCGGCAGCCGGTTCTCCGTTGCGCGCGGCAAGCCTAGTCTGCGGCGACGTGTCGGTGGGGCCGGAGACGCTGCGCTGTGACGATGGCACAATCCCGAACTTCTCTTATTCTGCCGATCCTCCGTTGCCTGAAACCGGCAAGGTTGACGGGGTGCAGGATCTTTTCGATGAGATGGAGAAGGCACGGAACCCACCCAGGAAGGCGACAGACAACAATGTCGGCTTCTTCGGGATTTGGCACACTCAGGAACCCGGGGAGAGTTTCGGCCATACCGTGGACGTGCCCGGTGCCACCGAATTGGACATTCCACCGGGTTTGCGACGCGGCGATCTGACGATTGCGCCGAATGGGAACTATGTCTGGAACCGCTACAGCGGGCTGTGGGGGCATTGGGTCAAGCCGCGCAATCAGTTTTGGGAATTTCTGCTGATCACCAGCAGTGATCAGAATTGGCTCGGCAAGGTTGAGACGGGTGGCCGCCTGCGTCTGCAGCGTGGTGATGACTCAGCCATTTTCGGCACTCGCTAGGACCACAGCATTATGGCACGCCCGGTCTCCCGCTTTGTCTGCGCCGAATGCGGTGCGGTGACGCCGAAATGGGCGGGGCGGTGCGAGACCTGTCAGGCATGGAATTCGATTTTCGAGGAAAAACTCGAAGCCGCCCCCGGCCTGTCCGCCAAAGGGGCGAAGTCTGCGGCGCGGCGGATCGAGTTCGTCGATCTCGCCGGCTCCGCCGCCCCGCCGCCGCGCGCCGAGACTGGGATCTCTGAACTCGACCGCGTGCTCGGCGGCGGACTGGTCCCTGGATCGGCGGTGTTGTTGGGGGGTGATCCGGGCATCGGCAAATCAACGCTGCTGCTGCAGGCAGCCGCAAGCCTCGCGCGGTCAGGGCGCAAAGTGCTGTATATTTCTGGTGAAGAGGCGATCGAGCAGGTGCGGCTACGGGCGCGCAGGCTTGGCCTCACCGACGCCAAGCTCGGCCTCGCGGCCGCGATCAATCTGCGCGACATCGTGGCCACCTTGGAGACGGCCGGGGACACCACGCTGGTGGTGATCGACTCGATCCAGACGATGTGGCTCGACGAGATCGACAGCGCCCCGGGCACGGTCTCCCAAGTGCGGGCCTGTTCGTTCGAACTGATCAGGGCGGCCAAGACGCGCAATTTCGCCGTGGTCCTCGTCGGCCACGTCACCAAGGACGGTGCGATTGCAGGCCCGCGTGTGCTGGAACACATGGTCGACGCGGTGCTGTATTTTGAAGGAGATCGTGGCCATCAGTTTCGCATCCTGCGTGGGGTGAAGAACCGCTTCGGGGCGACCGACGAGATCGGCGTGTTCGAGATGGGCGAGAACGGGCTGGCAGAGGTACCGAACCCGTCGGCCCTGTTCCTCGCCGAACGCCGCGGCAACATTGCGGGCTCGGCGGTGTTTGCGGGCATTGAGGGCACAAGGCCGGTGCTCGTTGAAATCCAGTGCCTGCTCGCCGCCAATGCCGGGGGCAGTCCGCGCCGTTCCACCGTGGGCTGGGATTCAAGCCGCCTGTCGATGCTGCTCGCGGTGCTGGAGACGCGTTGCGGGGTGAAATTCAACGCGACGGATGTTTATCTCAACGTGGCGGGCGGGCTGCGGATTTCCGAACCGGCGGCGGATCTGGCGGTGGCGGCGGCGTTGATTTCGGCAGCAACCGAGACGCCGACCGATCCGGGGATGGTGTTTTTCGGCGAGGTGGGGCTGTCGGGGGAGATTCGTCAGGTGGCACAGGCCGAGGCGCGGCTGAAGGAGGCGGAGAAGCTCGGATTCGATTCGGCCTGCTTGCCGCGCCGCATTGCCTCCGGCAATCGCAAACTGGCCGCTCCGACGGGGCTCACTTTGCGCGAGATCGGCCATTTGTCCGATCTGGTCGCACGATTCTCCGGCAAAACATCTGCCTCCGCTTCTCGCGCAACCATGTCATCCTGATGACAGGCTGGCATATTGGGGCTGCCGGGCGATATATGCCTCGAACCTGACGGGAAGCGCGAGTGAACTGGGTCGATCTTACCATCATCGGCGTGATCGCCATCTCGGCGCTGCTGGCGTTCATGCGCGGGCTGGTGCGCGAGGTGCTGAGCATCGGCTCATGGATCGGCGCGGGTTTCTTCGCGGTCTGGGCGTTCCCCTTCGTGCAGGACCGTTTCCGCTCCTGGCTGGTCAATCCCGACATCGCCGACCCGGCGGCGTTTGGTGCGATGTTCGTGCTGGCCTTGCTGGTGCTGTCGATTGTGGCTGGAATGATCGGCGGCGTGGTGCGCGGCTCGGTGCTGGGCGGGGTGGATCGCACGCTCGGCATGGTATTCGGTGTGCTGCGCGGATTGGCGCTGGTGGTGTTTGCCTATGTTGCAGCAGGCCTTGTGGTCTCGGCTGACAAATGGCCCGATCCGGTGGTGCAGGCGCGCGCGATGCCCTACGCCTATGCGGGTGCACAATGGGCCACGGCGTTCGTGCCGCCGAATTATCGCCCTGTCGTCTCGGCCCCGCCGAGCGGTAAGACGACGCGGGCTGAAGATTTGATGAAAGTCGCACCGCAGGGCCGCGCCCTGACATCACGTCCTTAGATGGGCGTGGGAGAGAAAATGATGAATGCTGACCCGCTGATGCTGGATGAGGCGACGCTGCATGACGACAAGCTGCATGAAGAATGCGGCGTGTTCGGCGTGTGGAATTGCACGGATGCGGCGGCGTTGACCGCACTTGGCCTGCACGCTCTGCAGCATCGCGGACAGGAAGCCACCGGCATCGTCTCCTATGAGGGCGGGAAGTTCCATTCGCATCGCGGCCTGGGTTTGGTCGGTGAGAATTTCTCCGATGCGCGCGTGATGGCGAAACTGCCCGGCCATCGCGCCATCGGCCATAACCGCTACGCCACCACCGGCGAGACCGTGCTGCGCAATGTGCAACCGCTCTATGCCGATTTCGAATTCGGCGGCTTCGGCGTCGCCCACAATGGCAACCTCACCAACGCAGCCACCTTGCGCAAGGCACTGGTCCGGCGCGGCTGTCTGTTCCAATCCACCATGGACAGCGAGGTGTTCATCCACCTCATCGCAATCAGCCTGTATTCCACCGTGGTGGACCGGCTGATCGACGCGCTCAAGCAGGTGGAAGGCGCTTATTCGCTGATCGCACTCTCCAATGAGGCGCTGCTCGGCGTGCGCGATCCGCTGGGCGTGCGCCCGCTGATCCTGGGCCGTCTGGCGCAGCATGACGGCAGCACCGGCTGGATGCTGGCGTCGGAGACCTGCGCGCTCGATATCTGCGGTGCGGAGTTCGTGCGCGATGTCGATCCCGGCGAGATCGTGGTGATCGATGATCGCGGCGTGCACTCGATCAAGCCGTTCAGCAAGACCGAGAGCCGGTTTTGCGTCTTCGAATACATCTATTTCGCCCGTCCCGATTCGGTCGTCGAGGGCCATCCGGTCTATCTGGCGCGCAAGAAGATCGGTGCCGAGCTTGCCCGCGAGAGCCATGTCGATGCCGATGTGATTGTCCCGGTGCCGGATAGCGGCGTGCCGGCGGCGATGGGCTATGCGGCGCAATCCGGCATTCCGTTCGAGCTGGGGATCATCCGCAACCACTATGTCGGCCGCACGTTCATCGAGCCGACCGATTCGATCCGCCATCTGGGCGTGAAGCTCAAACACTCGGCCAACAAGCCGGTGCTGGAGGGCAAGCGGGTCGTGCTGGTCGATGACAGCATCGTGCGCGGCACCACCAGCCGCAAGATCGTCGAGATGGTGCGCGCGGCTGGGGCCGCCGAGGTGCATATGCGCATCTCCTCACCGCCGACGACGCATTCCTGCTTCTACGGGATCGACACGCCGGAACGCTCCAAATTGCTGGCGGCACGGCACAACGTGCAGGAGATGGCCGAACTGATCGGGGCCGACAGCCTTGCCTTCATCTCGATTGACGGCCTCTATCGTGCGCTCGGCAACAAGGGCCGCAATGCGG
>CAITEF010000412.1 GCA_903891315.1 uncultured Rhodospirillales bacterium
CCAAGGACCGGGGCTGCGGCCTCGAGGGGTTGGAAATCTGGTTCGCTGATGAAGCGAGAATAGGTCAGAAAAACAAGATCACCCGCCGCTGGGCGCGGCGCGGCACCAGGCCCTCGGCGCTGCAGGATCTGCGCTATGCCTCAACCTACATCTTCGGCGCTGTCTGTCCGCACGAAGGCAAAGGTGCGGCGCTGGTCCAGCCATACTGCGATACTCGGGCGATGAGCCTGCATTTGGCCGAAGTCGCCACCATGATCAGCCCTGGCAGACATGCCGTGCTCCTGCTCGATCAAGCCGGATCGCACACGTCAGCCGACCTGAACGTGCCGGACAACATCACCCTGCTGCCGCTGCCGCCGAAGTGCCCTGAGCTTAACGTCAAGGAGAATGTCTGGCAGTTCATGCGCGACAACTGGCTCTCAAACCGTATCTTCCAGTCCTACGACGACATTGTCGACCACTGCTGCCATGCCTGGAATAAACTTACCGATCAGCCATGGCGCATCATGACAATCGGTTTGAGGGACTGGGCACATCGGTACTAGGCCGTGGGAATTGGTATTACATCGACAAGACGGGGAGGATCGTCATCAGCCCCCAGTTTGATTTTGCTAATTCCTTCGACGAAGGCCTTGCTTACGTTAGGATTGGCAATCAGCCAGGCTTCATCGACAAGACCGGTCGCTGGTTGCTCGATCCCACCTGCTCGGCGCCATGATTGTCCACAAGGGTGGAGACTGCCGCAGCTTACCTCTGCCGAAGCAGCATGCGGGTCGGATGCGTCGTGGGCAACGACGGCATCCGTGGCCCGTAATTCATGACAAACGTGGGAGAAGGACATTGAGCGTCAATACCTGCCGTACGGCCGCTATTGACGCTCAATGTCAGATGTTTTTCAGCGGCTGCCATTCCCAGGCCAATACCGCATCAGGATGATCACGCCGTGTGTAGGTTTGCACAGCGCGCGTCTGCATGATGACGATGTCGGCGATATTGGGGCCGATGCACTTCAAGGTGCGATTGCCGAGAAAGAATGCGAGGCCCTTGGCATCTTGCCGGTTGTAAGGGGCGGTTGGGTGCAACCCGAATAGATTGAGCGCGGTCCAGCCCAGCCTGTGTAGTTCTTCGCCGTCTCGGTCCAGCATGTTTTTGGCAGCCGCAACCGCTTTGCCCCACGTTGCAGCGGAGAACCCGTCTGGTGGCTTCATTTTGGCCATCGCCTGAACGCCAGTGAGCCATTCTGCAGGGTAGGGCAAAGGCTGATCTGATGGGACTTCAGGCGTGGCGTCGAGGCCGACGCCAAACGGCGCCGGTGCGACTTGGTTGCTTGTTGGGCGTGATGCCGCTGACCAAACTGGCGTTTGGTGGTTGCCAGGGAGGCTTATGTCATTTGTGTCAGCAGTGTCAGGGATGGGGGCAGGCGCGGAGCGATGCTGGCCCGATCGATGAGCGTTGGTCGGAGGGGCGGTGGCAACCCGCGTTGCAGGGCCCATCGATGGCACGCGTTGAGGGCGTGACACAGCGGACACAATTGACACAACGTGCGTGGTGGGTTCCTGCTGGGCGGGCGTGCCAATCGGCACAGGAGTGTGATCCGGCGACGTGCGATACTTTGATGACCACCGGCCTGGTTCGTGCCTTCCGGCCGCCTGAGCGGCGACCGGGGATGCGGGAACGGGTTTGTCTGGTGCTGTCGGGCTTCTGCGGTAGCGCTGTGACCAACTCATTGCTGCGCTCCATGAACGGCAGGGTTGACTTGGTAGACGGCGCGAGGGCGCCCAGTCCCTTTGGTTTCTTCGGCGGCGAACAGCCAACCTGCCTCCACAAGCACGTTGGCGGCTGCGTGAAGGAGGTCTGCGGTGTTTAAGCCAGGCAGCCTCACGTTGCGTTGGAGGTGGCGTATATGGACTTCCTTTGCCTGGTTGCGGATGATCCACCGCGCCAACGTTGCCGCATTACGTTCGGCAGGCGTTGCGGCAGCGTCACCGAAGACCCGCTCGGCCATTTGCATGAAGTAGTCGTCGACCAGGTCACAGGCTGCCAGAAATGCCTCGTCGCTGATCTCCTCGGGCGGATCGTCATCGCCAGGTTCTGCACACCACCGCAGTAGGGTGATGACAAGGGATATCCGCAATGCCAGGCCGCGCGCCTTGCCGTAAGCGGACCGGAGCAGTCCGCCGGATTGTTCTTGGCGGGATTGCATGTGCCGGCCGAAATCTTCCATCACGTTCAGGGAGGTTGGCGACAGCAACATGCAAATCGGTTCAGGCTCTTCACCTAGATCTTCGTCCCCCAGCATTTCCAACTGCCGGAGGCGGTCCAGAGCGCGGATCGCAAAATCAGCATTCGGCGCCTTCCTGCCAATATGGAAGGGTGTGGCATCGGGCCAGGCCCAAGTAAGTCGGGCGAGTAAGCCGTCATCAGCCTCCTTGAACATCTGTGCCACTTTGTCGGGCTGGGTGGTGCCCAATACGCCGACTGCGAGGCGCGGAATGATGATGGGCTCTTCCAGTTTTTGACGCTCGACGCGGTAAGGGCGTCCACCATAGGCTTCGATCCAAAACGCACGACCGGCTTCGTTGTACGAAGTCATGCCCTTCAGCCAGCCTGCCAACTCGTCGCGGACCATGAGCAAACCTCTTGGCGCGGCGGATGCCAAAATGGCGGCAACGCGCTCCATGGTTACGTCAGATAGAAAAAGCCTTGGTCTTTCTGGCTTTGGTGGCAGGTCATTGTCAGGTCGGTCTGGGTATGGATTACCAAGCCGGGCGGCCTCCTTTGCGTCATTCTGCCATTGTTCATCTGCAGATTTGTGGATGTCTGCGTCAACTTTCCATTGCGCCAGCTTGGCATCGAAGCCTTCGGCCATTCGCTGTTCAAGCTCCGGCAGCACGTCACGCAGAAGGCAGTCGGCGCCGGGACTTTTTGACGATCCGGAGTCTCCCACCATGCCGACCCAAAGGTGTGGTGGTTCTCTCCAGCCAGGCCCTGCCTGCGCCCATCGCGCGTTGCCAATCACAACAGATGCGCTAGCCAATAGCGGGACCGCCACATAATCGACGGGCGCCGCCGCCGCCTGTGCCGCATCCGCGATCCACTGTGCCCAGATCTGACCAAATACATCGATTGGGAAGGCCGGCGGTGCACGACGACCCAGCCGCAGGACGCTCATATCCGGTCCTGTAACGGGGGTAGCGACTGCGTCATTCGACGTTGAGGAAAATTCCGATGATGGCTTGGTCCACCCGGGAACGGCCTGCTGCGCGAGATGGAAAATGGTTCCCGCGCCGATTTTGGACGGTGGAGATTTTGTATAGTTATTCCAGCGTTCACGCGCGTGCCGCTCATCATAACTTGGGTGCAGCGACGACCACGCTAGCCATGCCGCAAGGCCATCGGCACTTCCGGAGGTCGCCGCCCAAGACGCCATGCCGATTTGGTTCCAGCGTTCCCAGTCAGGCGGACCGTCGTTGGGAATGACTGCAAGAGCTGCGGCCACATCGGATGCGTCGGCGAGCAAGTGAATTTTGAAGAAATTCATGTTGCGGACTTTGTCCGGTGTGGGACTTGAAACCGGCGGCTGGCTGTTACCGTTGGCTGATGACGCAGGTAGCGGCGAGCCAATTATGAGTGCCACCGCATTTAGGAAGTCGTCCACTTGTTGCTCGGTTGCGGCGGGCAGATCATCCAGGGCGATATCGCCTGGCGCACTGGGTGACCATTCCAATGCGGCGCCGCTGTTATGAATGCCGAAGGCTACGACTTGCTGGCCATACCCTAAAATCTCCACCTTACCCATTCCGCTGGTGACCGCTCGTTTGGGGGGCGATCCATCGGCGGCGCGGTAAAGCATTGCGACCCTTGCGGAATTGGACCGTGATCTCACGAGCGTATGC
>CAITEF010000413.1 GCA_903891315.1 uncultured Rhodospirillales bacterium
CGATTCGATATTGCGCGCCGCCATCGGCAGCATCGCGGGCGGCAGATCGGGATAGATCCGCGCGACCATGGCAGGGAGATCCGTCGCCCCGTCGGCCAGACACGCCAGCACCTCGGCCTCACGCGATTGGCGATGTGCCAGCAATTCGCGCGCGTAGCCGTGCGGCTCGGGGATCGCCGGACCATGTCCGGGCAGATAGACATTGGCCGGTTCCGCGATCAGCCGCTCCAGCGAGTTCATGTAATCAATCATGTCGCCATCCGGCGGCAGCACGACGGACGACGACCAGCCCATCACGTGATCGCCGGTCAGCACAACGCCGTCATCGCGCAACAGGCAGACATGATCGACCATATGTCCCGGTGTGTGCAGCACACGCCAGCCGTACACTTGCTCTGACTCGGAGAGCGAGATATCGGCAGCCAGCCTGTCGCCGAACGCATAGACCGGCACGTCCAGCCCTGCGCGCAGGCCGGGGACCGCACTGACATGGTCGTGATGCGAATGGGTAGCGATGATACCCGCGATCCGCCCGGCTTCCCGTCGGATCGCTGCCACATGCGCGGGCAGATCGGGTCCGGGATCGACGACGAGCGTGCCATCTGGCGTGTCGAGCAGATAGGTGTTGGTGCCGTGACAGGTCATCCGCGTCGGGTTGTCGGCCACCATGCGGCGAATGCCGGGGGCGATCTCGATGGCCACTGCGCGCGGCGGCACGGCTTCAGTCAGAAATGTCAGCATGTTTCCCCGCCTGATTTGTCTTGCACCGCTTCCGTGCCAAAACCCTCATATGGAGAGCCAGGAATACGATCTGATGGACGCGGTGGAGCACCAGCTTTGGTGGTATCGCGCCCTGCACGCGCATCTGATCGCAGCGCTTTCGGATGTGCAAGGCCATGTGCTTGATGCCGGGTGTGGCACCGGAGGCTTCCTGGAACGTCTCTCGATGGCACGGCGCGATCTGTCTCTGGCAGGGCTGGAATTCGATCATGCCGCCGCGGTGCGTGCCGTCCCCAAATCGTGGGCGGTGATCACCCAGGGCTCGATCATGGCGATGCCCTATTGGGACGCGCAATTCGATGCGGTGATCTCGGCCGATGTGCTGTGCCATGACGGCGTTGACCCCGCGCAATCGCTGCGGGAAATCCGGCGTGTGCTCAAGCCCGGCGGCAAGCTGGTGATCAACATGCCGGCCTATGGGTGGATGGCATCCGCGCATGACCGGCGTGTGCACAATGCACGCCGCACCACGCCGGGCGAGTTGCGGCGCTGGTTGGCGGAGGCGGGGCTGGCGGAAATCCAGGTTCGTTTCTGGAATTCGTTGCTGTTTCCCGCCATGGTGCTGCAACGTAAGCTGCTCGCGCGCGGCGATGCGGCGAGCGACGTTGCCATGATTTCACCGCCAATGAACGCCATGCTGCTTGCCATCACGCGTCTGGAGCGTCATCTGCCAGCCCTTCCCTGGGGCGGCTCCGTGCTCGCCACCGCCCGTGCCCCCAGACTCTCACCGGACACGCCGTCATGACAGCTCCCGTCACCGCACATCCCGGCCTTTCGATTGTCATCCCAGTCTATCGCGGGGCAGCGACGATTGGCCTGTTGGTCGAGGCTCTGTCGGTGTTGCAGCCGGTGGGCGGCATTGAGATCGTGCTGGTCAATGATGGCAGCCCGGACAATTCCGGCGATGTCTGCCGCAAATTGCTGACCACCGGCTCGGTGCCGATCATCTATGTTGAGCACACCCGCAATTACGGTGAGCACAACGCGGTGATGACCGGGCTGCGCCACACCTCGGGCAACTACGTCATCACGATGGACGACGATCTGCAAAATCCGCCGGAGGAGGTGATCAAGCTCTACGATCATGCCCGGCTCGGAAATTGGGACGTCGTCTACACCCGTTATGCGGTCAAGCAGCACGCCGCTTGGCGCAATATCGGCAGCCAATTCGCCAACAAGGTCGCCGATTGGCTGCTCGACAAGCCGCGCGGGCTTTACCTCTCGTCGTTCCGATGCATGTCGGCGACGATTGTGCAGAACGTGACGCGCTATACCGGCCCCTACCCGTATGTCGACGGGCTGATCATGCAGGTGACGACACGGATCGACAGCATTGAGGTGCGGCATTTCCCGCGCGTTGAGGGGCGTTCGAACTACACGCTGCGGCGGTTGGTGCTGCTGTGGCTCAACCTCGCCACCTCGTTTTCGTTGGCACCGTTGCGGCTGGCGATCTTGGCTGGGCTGATCATGGCGCTGCTGGGGGCGGGCGGTGCGGTGGCGACGATCGTCGAGGCGCTGTATTCTGACAGAATCCCCTCCGGCTGGGCCTCGACGATGACGGCGATCCTTCTGGTCGGCGGCGTGCAGTCTATGGTGTTGGGCGTGCTGGGCGAGTATGTCGGGCGCACCTTCCTGTCCGCCAACGGCAAACCGCAGGGCAGCGTGCGCATGGTCGAGCGCAGCGCACCCGGCGAGGCTGTGGCTGCGGCAAAGCCATTGGAGAACGCCGCGTGAGTCTGTCCTGGGTCCTGCTCCTTGCCGCCATCGCCACCAGCATGGGCGGGCAGGTGCTGCTCAAATCAGGCTCGCGGGCGGAATCGATCTTCGCGCAATTCTTCGATTGGCACACCATCATCGGGCTGGGGCTCTATGGTGGTGCTGCGATGCTCTACATTGTCGCCCTACGTCGCATCCCGCTTTCGGTGGCCATGCCGACGACAGCGATGTCCTACGTGGTCTCGGCGCTGGTCGGGCATTTCGTCTTCGGCGAGGCGTTCGGGCCGATGCATATCGGCGGGCTGGGCCTGATCTTCTGCGGCGTGCTCGTGCTGGCATTCGCCTGACACGACTCGGCGGGGTCGTCTATCAAAATGGCCCCTCGCACAGTGAAGGAGGCGATGATGGGCACTGCAACACCAAGCTTCGGCAGCAAGGCGCTTTTGATTGCCTGGGGCATGGCCGTCATCTGCGCCCCGCTGGCCGCGCGCCCGCAGGTGATTTCGTCCGAGCCCTTGGCACCGCCTGCCGGTGCGAACGCTGCCACCAACTACACCCCGCATCTCTCCGCACCGCAGCCGCAAGGCTCGCCGCAAGTCAGCGTGCCGGAAGCCGCCATACCGAAAGCAACCAAGGCACCGACCACCCTGACCGCGGCACCAGCCAAGCCATCGGTACCGCTGGCCAGCAATCCACCGGTTGCCTCCAACTCATTGCTCGGCCATTCGGCGCCGGGCGTGGCGGACGGCTCCCAGGTCAAGCACCCGCCTTCCGGAATCACCACGCCCCACAAGGTTGAGCCAAAGAAGGTTGCGACCGCCAAGCCAAAGAGGAAAAAGCCGGTGGCGGGCGCGACAGTCGCCAAAACCAAATCCAGCCCGACCAGCAAACCCAAGGCCACGACACCAGCCGACGCCAATAGCTGAGGCGCTCCCATGACCTCGTGAAAAGCCAGCCAGGCGATTTGCCCGGCTGCTGGTGTTGCGTCGATATCGCACTGCCGTCAGACTGCTCACCCAAGGGAACAACATCCGGCAACGGATAAGGGGAGGCGCGATGACTGACGGTATTCAGCGACGCACATTGCTGCGCGCAAGCCTGATCGGTGGCGGAATGGGGTTGGGCGTGTTGCCGGAGGCGCTTGCTGGCGGGGCGGCGGTCAATCCCGCTTTGCCGCTCGGCACGCGGGACGAGGCGGTGCTCGAAGCGCTGCACGACAAAAAACCGTTGATCAAGCTCTCCTATCGCCCACCAAACTACGAAACCCCGCTCGCCGCATTGCGCGGTCCAATCACCGCAAATGACGCGTTCTTCGTCCGCTACCATCTCGCCGGATTGCCGGACAAGGCGTCGCTTGATCGCAACTGGGCACTGACCATCGATGGTGACGCGGCCGCGCAGAAGGTCAAGCTCAGCCTCGCCGATCTGCAACGTCTACCACAGCACGAGATTGCCGCAGTCTGCCAATGCTCTGGTAATCGCCGAGGCCTGTCGAACCCACATGTCGCGGGCGTTGAATGGGGTGTCGGAGCGATGGGCTGCGCGGTCTGGCGCGGCCCGCGCCTGAAAGACGTGCTGGCGCTGGCGGGTGTGCAGCAAGAGGCAAAGGAGATCGGCCTGCGTGGCGCAGACGAGGCGCTGATGGACGCCACCCCCGCCTTCATCAAGTCGATGCCGGTCGATCGGGCCTTTGCGCCGAGCACCATCGTGGCGCTGTCAATGAACGGCGAGGCATTGCCGATCTGGAACGGCTATCCGGTGCGGCTGGTGGTGGCGGGTTGGACGGCGACCTACTGGCTCAAACATCTCACCCATTTGGAAATCCGCCGCAGCAAAGTCGATAATTTCTGGATGTCGACGGCATATCGCGTGCCGACAGGGATGTTCCCAGGCAGCGCTTTTCCAACGCAAGACAACGACAAGACGCGCCCGATCACCGATATCGTCATCAATTCGTTGGCCACGTCACATCTCGGCGGCGAGCAGGTGAAGGGCGCTGGGTTCACGGTTTCGGGTTTGGCGTGGAACAACGGCGCGGGCATCGCGCGGGTCGAGATTTCGACCGATGACGGCCAGAATTGGAAGACCGCCACTCTGGGCGCATCACTCGGTGATTTCGCCTTTCGTCCGTGGAGCAAAAGTCTTACTGCTCCCCCTGGCCCGGTGACTGTGCGAATCCGCGCCACGTCGCGGGATGGGTCGATCCAGCCGGAGAAAGCAATCTTCAACGGCTCCGGATATCACCACAACGCCATCCAGGCACTGTCACTGACCGCGGTTTGAGGAGATAGATGATGCGCACCCATTTTGCTCTTCTCGCCGGACTTGCCCTCTCATGGGCGGCCGCCCTGCCCGCCCGCGCGGACGAGGCGGAAATAACCCTCAAGCCCGGTAATGGCGTCGAGATTGTCGCATCCAATTGCGCCGCATGCCATTCGCTGGACTACATCCAGATGAACGCGCCCTATTTGACCGCCGATGCCTGGAAGGCCGAAGTGACGAAGATGCGCCGCGCGTTCGGCGCCAATCTGGATGATGATACCGCAGCACAGATTGCCGCCTATCTGGCCAAGCAATACGGACCGGCAACCTAGCAGGCTGCTGAAAAACTCATTCGGTCGGCTCGGCGGCCCTTTTTCGCGCAAGATTCGTTCAAGGCTTGCCACGATGAACACACATCGTGTCTTCGCCTTGGCCTTTCTTGCACCAAAAATGTCTCGCCGATCCTCCGCGAAGAGTTTTTCAGCAGCCTGCTAG
>CAITEF010000414.1 GCA_903891315.1 uncultured Rhodospirillales bacterium
CCATAACCCGCCAGCCGGTCGATGATCGGATGGCTCGCCAGCAGGCGGCTGATGCACCATTGCGCATCCTCAATCTCGATCCCCTCACGCCGCAGCAGCGCACGCGTCCAGGTGTTTCCCGAATCCTGCCACCCGGCAAGGCCGATTCGCTTGCCCTTCAGCTCGGCAACCGAGGTCAATTTGCTGCGGCAGGAGGTGATGATGCAGCGCAGGCGAAACGCCCGCATCAGGAAATGCGGAACGCCAAACACCCCGGTCTCGCCACGCCCCCGTCCCATCGAATAGCGGCTGATCGACATTTCGGACGCGTCGTAATTCTCGTCCTTGGCGAAATTATCGGGCAAATTGGCCACGCGGTCGAGCTTGAGCTCAAAACCCTCGGGTCGAATATCTCCCAGCGCCAGAGGCGTGATGTAATCCCAATCGCGCACAGCGAGCCGAATCTGCATGGCGACATCACCTTAGGCTAGCGTGGTTTCATTCCGCACTCTGGAACGAGGCAACTAGACAACGCCTATCACTTGGCACGCAACCCAGTGTCCGGGTCTTATTTCGCGAAGCTCCTGATCGTTGGTCGAACAAGACTCCACGCGATGCACGCAACGCGGATGGAACCGGCAACCGCTGGGCGGATTGGCCGGGCTCGGCAGATCACCCGTGATGATCGACTTCTTCCCACGCCGCAGCCTGGGATGCGCCACCGGAACCGCCGCCAGCAGCGCCTCGGTGTAGGGATGGGCCGGGGATTCATAGAGCGCTTCGGTCTCGGCAATCTCCACGATCCGGCCCAGATACATCACCGCAACCCTGGTCGAGACATGCCGCACCACCGAGAGGTCATGGCCGATGAAGATGTAGGTCAGCTTCATCTGTTCCTGCAGATCCTGCAGCAGATTGACCACTTGCGCCTGCACCGACACATCCAAAGCCGAGACCGGCTCGTCGCAGATCACCAATTTCGGCGCCACCGCCAACGCGCGGGCAATCCCAACACGCTGACGCTGTCCGCCGGAAAATTCGTGCGGAAACCGCGACAGATGGTCAGGCTGTAGGCCCACGAGTTTCATCAGTTCAACCAGCCGCGCCTCACGCGCATCTTTGTCGGGAAACAGCCCATGCACCTGCAACGCCTCGGCCAGCGTCGCGCGCACCGACATTCTGGGGTCTAGCGACGAATACGGGTCTTGGAACACCATCTGGATGTCCTTGCGCACCCGTCGCAACGCGCCGCGCGATAGCCCGGCCAGATTCTGCCCCTGGAACCAGATCTCGCCCGCGCTCGGCTTGAGCAGACCCAGAATGGTCCGCCCCAGCGTCGATTTGCCGCAGCCGGATTCCCCCACCAGCCCGAGCGTCTCCCCGGCTTTCACCTGGAAACTCACCCCATCCACCGCCCGAATGCCAGACGACACGCCACCGAACAGCCCGGCACCGAAGCCGAAATGCTTCCGAAGGTTGCGGACATCGAGCAAAATATCGGTCATCGAAATCTCATTGATGCTGGAAACACGCCACACGGCGTCCGGTCGGCACCTCGATCAGCGCGGGATCGCGCTCGAAATGGTCCGGCTTGGCGAAGCCGCAGCGCGGTGCGAAGCGGCAGCCATTCGGGATCTCGCCATAGAGCCGCGGCACGGTCCCCGGTATCTGCGGCAGCCGCCGCAACTTGCCCTGCGCCTCGGCAACCGAGGGGATCGAGCGGAGCAACCCCTGAGTGTAGGGATGCAGCGGGTCGTCGAACAACTCCTCCACACTGGCCTCCTCGACGATCTGCCCGGCATACATCACGACGACACGCTGCGCCGTCTCGGCGATCACTCCCATGTCGTGGGTGATCAGGATCATCGCCATGTTGAGGCGTTCCTTCAACTCGTTCAGCAAATCGATAATCTGCGCCTGAATCGTCACATCCAGCGCTGTGGTCGGCTCATCGGCGATCAGCAATTTCGGATTGCAGGCCAATCCCATCGCAATCATCGCACGCTGCCGCAGCCCGCCGGAGAGCATGTGCGGATAGGCATGCGCCCGCTGCTCGGGGGCAGGGAAACGAACCAACCGCAGCACCTCGATGGTGCGATTCATCGCCTCGCGCGCACCCACATCGTTGTGCAGCCGGATCGCCTCTGAAATCTGGTCGGCGATGGTGAAGACCGGGTTGAGCGAGGACATCGGGTCTTGGAAGATCATCGCGATATCCCGGCCCCGCACCTCGCGCATCTCCTGGTCTGACAGGGCCAGCAGGTCTCGGCCATCGAACCAGATTTCGCCCCGCGTGATCCGTCCAGCCGGTGCCCGCACCAGCCGCATGATGCTCAATGCCGTCACACTTTTGCCGCTGCCCGACTCCCCCACCACCCCCAAAGTCTCGCCCGGACGCACTTGGAGGCTGACCCCGGTCACCGCATGCATCGGCGTGCCATGAGACATGAAGCTGGTATGGAGATTCTTCACCTGCAGCAGCGGTGCCGTGCCAGCTATGGCCAGCATTTCGGGTCCATTTGCGATGAAACCTGTGCTTTCGCTCATGCTGCGGCTTTTGTTGACAGTGGATTGAATCAGACTGTAGGTTTTTGAACGGGCAGTCAAAACTTTTTAACCTGAACCCAAGAGACGCAATGGAGCGCGATGCATCAGCAGCGACTCAAACTGCCCGCAAGTCTGCGGTGCGTAAGTCTGCACGCTGGGCTGGGGTTCAAGAGGTAAAGGATCAGCGCCGGGAAGCCATTATTCAGAGCGTGGCGAGTATTCTGCGCAATTCCCCGATGTCGTCGATCACCATGGAGGACATCGCCAATGAGCTTGGTATTACGAAGGGTAATCTATATTACTACTTTAAGAACAAGCAGGACATCCTCTTCCACTGCCACATGCGCAGCGTCGAGATCAGCCTCGAAGCGCTCGACGTGGCGCAGGCGCATGGCGGCACACCCGTGCAGAAACTCCGCGTGCTGCTCACCGGCCACATCCAAAGCAGCCTGCGGGACGGGTTTGGCGGGCGGCTGCAAACCGATCTGGAAGACATGCGGCCCGATCAGCGCAAACTCTATGTCCGCAAGCGCGACGAGCTGGAGCAGGGCGTGCGGCGACTGATCGAGGAAGGTGTCCGCCGCGGCGAATTCGAATGCCCGAACGTCAAGATCGCTGGCCTTGCCATCCTCGGCGCGATCAACTGGATGCCGAAATGGTATCGCCCGAGCGGTCGGTTCTCTCCGGCGCAAATCGCCGAGGAAATGGTGAATTACTTCTTGCGCGGCCTGATGAAACCGGGCTGCGCAATCACTGCAGGACGGGCCATCGAACAAGTGGAGTAGCAACATGACGCAGTCATTCAATGCGCAGGGTCTGGGGCTGAACCGCCGAGAACTCCTCATCGCAGCGGGAGGCATCGCCGCCGCGAGCCTATCCGGTCCAGCCTTCGCACAGGCGGCCAAGCGTGGCGGGACGCTGCGGATGAGCAATGGCGGCGATCCACCGGATTTCGATGTGATCCAGTCCGCAACCTATTTGACGCAAATGGCCTGCGCGCCCTGTTATTCGACGCTGCTGCGCATCGACCCGACCGACTACAGCAAATTGTTGCCCGATCTGGCGTCCAAATTCGAGGTCTCCTCCGACGGCAAAACGGTCACCTTCACGCTGCGCGAAGGCGTGCAATTTCACAACGGCGCGATCCTGACCTCGGATGATGTCGTCTACAGCCTCGACCGGATCCGCAAGCCACCGACCGGCCTCGTCAGCCCACGCAAAGGTCTGCTTGGCAACATCGTCTCGGTCGAGGCCGCTGACGCCAAGACGGTCGTCGTCAAACTCGCCCAGCCTCAGCCAGACTTCCCATTCCTGGTGAGCAACCCCTTCAACGTGATCTACTGCAAGGCCGTCGCCGCGCCGCTGGATGCGAGCGGGCAGGGCATGAAGCGCACGGTCGTCGGCACCGGACCGTTCAAACTCTCCCAGGCCATCGACGGCCAGCTCTATGAATATGTCCGCTTCGACAAATACTTCGGTGAAGCCCCATATCTTGAGAAGATCCAGTCCTTCCCGATCAAGGACGAGATCGCCCGTGCGGTGGCGCTGCAAGGCAAGAACATCGACGCGTGTTTTTTCTTTGCCAATGAATCCGTGCTGACGATGCTGCGCAAGACGCCGGGCATCACCCAACTGCGCCGCCCGACGCCGACTTTCGTCAACCTGATCCCCAATATTCGCCTCAAACCCTTCGACGACCCCCGCGTTCGCGAGGCGCTCTCGCTGGCCATTGATCGTGATTCGTTCATCAAGACGGTCGGGCCGCTCTCCGGCGCGTTCTTCCACAGCCTGGGACTGCTGCTGCCAGACTCTCCGCACAGCCTGACCGCCGACGAGATGAAATCCTTCCCCGGCTACGACACAATACCCGGGCTGGGCGGCAATCTGGCCGCCAATCGCGAGAAGGCCATCGCTTTGCTCGCACAGGCCGGTGTGCCAAAGGACTTCAAGATCGTCATGCCAACCCGCGCGGACATTCCGGCCTTCCGCGATGCGTCGATCAATATCGCAGCCCAACTCAAAACGGTCGGCCTCGATGTCGCCGTCGATGTGCGCGATGCGGGCACGTTCTACGAATTGGAGAATCACGGCCAATTCCAACTCATCGCGCATTCCGTCGCGGTCAGCGGCGCCTTGCCGGATCAGATCTTCGGCGAAGGCTACACCAGCTTCGGCGGTCGCAATTACGGCGGCTGGAAGGATGATTCGATCGATGACCTGTTCCGTCAGCAATCGCGCGAGATCGACCCGGCCAAGCGCAATGAATTGCTCCGCCAGTTCCAACTCGCCTTCCTGAAGACCAACTACCAAATCAATCTGGCCTGGGTGGGCTATGCTGCGGCCTACGCCAACAATGTGAAGGGCTGGAACGCGCTGCCCGACCTCTACGCGAACATGCAGCAAGACAAAGTCTGGCTCGACGGCTGATCCGAAAGGCCATTCAAGTATGATTGTCTATATCGCACAGAGATTGCTGGCCGGTCTGGGAACGCTGCTCGGCGTTTCCATTATCGTCTTCATTCTGGTGCGAGCGCTGCCGGGTGATGCGGCTGTGATGATGACGGGCGCGGGCGGCGGCGTCGTCTCGGAGCAGGAACTCCAGCAGGTCCGCGCCAAGTTGGGTCTGGATCAGCCTTGGGTGATCCAGTTCGCCGATTGGAGTGAGCGCATCGCCGTCCTCGATCTTGGTACGTCGCTGCGCACCGGCAACGCGGTCTCCGCCGATATTGAGCGTCGTCTGCCTTACACGATGGAGATCGTCGTGCTGTCGATGGTCATCGCCATTGGCCTCGGCATCCCCAGCGGCGTGTTCTCTGCCTGGTTTGCCGGCGGTGCCGTGGATCGGGTGTTGCAAACGGTCAGTATGATCGGCCTCGCCGCCCCTTCGTTCTGGATCGGATTGCTGCTGATTCTGGGCCTCGTGGTGCTGTTTGGCTGGAGCGCGCCGCTATTCTGGGAGCCGTTCTGGGTCAGCCCGCTCAAAAGTCTCTCGCAGCTGATCTGGCCCTCGCTCTCGGTGGGGCTGCGCCAGACCGCGTTGATCTCGCGAATGACGCGGGCGATCATGCTGGAAGTGCTCGATGAGGATTACATCCGCACCGCGCGCGCCAAGGGGGTGCCTGAATTTGGCGTGGTGTTCCGCCACGGCCTGAAGAACGGCATGCTGCCGGTCGTCACCCTGATCGGCTTCGAGATCGCCGCCCTGTTTGGCGGTCTGATCATCACCGAGACCATCTTCAGCGTGCCCGGCCTCGGCCAGTATGTCGTCTCATCGATCCTCAACCGCGACTATCCGGCGATCCAGGGCGTGGTCCTGCTGCTGGCCGGGATTGTCGTTGTCGGCAATCTCTCGGTCGATCTGCTCTACGGCGTGCTCGACCCCCGCACCCGGCGCGGGAGGGCGGTCGCATGAAATGGCCTCGCCTCGCCTCGGCCGCACGCCGCCAACCGCTCGGTGCCATCGGTGCCACGGTGATGCTGATCATGGCGCTAGGCGCATTGCTCGCCCCGGTGATCTCGCCGTTTGACCCAACAGCGGGCGCACCGGACGCGCTTTATGAGGCACCCGGCCCCATCTATTGGCTCGGCACCGACGCTTTCGGGCGCGATATCCTGTCGCGGCTGCTCTATGGTGGGCGGGTGTCACTGCTGGTGGGGTTGGGCGCGAGCATCGCGGGCGTGTCGATTGGCGCTGCCTGCGGGATTGTCGCCGGTTACGCCGGTGGCATCATCGACAGCATCAGCGAGCGGATCATGGATGCGCTGCTGGCCTTCCCGATGCTGTTGCTCGCTCTCGCTCTGGCCACCGCACTCGGGCCGTCGCTGAGCAATGTGATCGTCGCATTGGCGATGCCGATTGTCCCCCGCGCCGCCCGCATCGCGCGCGCCAGCACGTTGGTGCTCAAAACCACCGCCTTCATCGAAGCCGCGCGGGCTACCGGCTGTTCCGATCTGCGCATCATTCTGCGCCATATTCTGCCCAACGCCTTCGCGCCGCTGCTGGTGATCGCCACCGCATATCTTGGCCTCGCCATCGTGCAAGAAGCTGCACTCGACTATCTCGGCGCTGGCATTCAGGAGCCGCAGCCTTCTTGGGGCCTGATGATGTCCGGCTCCGCGACCAGCCTCGCTTTGGTCGCCCCCTGGATCGTGATCTTTCCAGGCATCGCAATCTGCCTTGCCGTGCTGGCGTCCAACCTGCTGGGCGATGCTATCCGTGATCTGCTGGACCCCAAACTCAAAAGCAACTTCGTCTGAATATCGACGCAGAGGAGAAGAAACATGACCAAGAGCAGTCTTCACACCAGCCTTTGCGATGATCTCGGCATCAAATACCCGATCTTCCTGGCGGGCATGGGCGTCAAGGGCATGGCAACGCCGCCGAAGCTGGTTGCCGCCGTCAGCGATGCAGGCGGGATGGGCATTCTAGGCTGCTCCTGGCTCGACGCCACTGAAGTCCGCCGCCGCATCCGGGCGGTGCGCGAGATGACCGACAAGCCATTCGGCGTCGATCTCCTGCTGCCCGCCTCAATGGCCGAAGCGGTGCCGGACCGTGCCGAGATGCGCGCCCGGATCGAGCGCGACTATCCCAAACACGTCGAATTCGTTAGCACGCTGCTCGCCCGCTTCGGCCTGCAACGGATGAACTCAACGCGTGAGGCGATGTCGGCGGAATTCATCCGCAATCAGGTCGATGTCTGTATCGAGGAACGCATCGACGTCTTCGCGGCAGGTCTTGGCGATCCGAGTTGGGTGGTGCCGATGGCGCATGCGGCAGGCATCAAGGTGATGGGCTTGGTCGGGAATGTTCGCAACGCGATCCGCCAGAAAGAGGCTGGCGTGGATTACGTCATCGCCCAAGGCTACGAGGCTGGCGGCCACACCGGCACCATCGCCAATTTCCCGCTGATCCCGATGGTGGTGGACGCCGTCGCCCCCATCCCGGTGATCGCCGCAGGGGCCATCGCCGACGGACGGACATTGCTCGCCGGTCTCTCGCTCGGCGCGGTCGGTGCCTGGGTCGGCACGGCGTTCCTGCTCGCCGAGGAATCCGACATCTATCAAGTCCACCAGGACGAGATCATGCGCGGCGCGGCGGAGGATTTCATCATCACCCGCGCCTATACCGGCAAGACTGCCCGCGATTATCGCAACGAGGTCATCAAGGCCTGGGATGAATCCGGCCTCAAGGCGCTGCCGATGCCGCTGCAAGGCGTGCTGCTCGACGACCTCGTCAACGCCGCCGATTCAGCTGGACGCGCTGAGCTGATCAACAATCCGGCAGGCCAGATCTCGGGGATGCTGACGCGCAAGCGCCCGGCCAAGGAGATCCTGATGGACATGGTCACCGGTGCCGAGGCTGGAATTGAGCGGCTGGCGGCGATGAAGG
>CAITEF010000415.1 GCA_903891315.1 uncultured Rhodospirillales bacterium
CTCGCCCATCGGCTCCAGCGCCTCCGCCATCGCGCGGTACGAAACGAAAGATCCGCGCACGAGATGCCAGGCCACGGTCGAGACCACGCCGAGGAGCGAGCTGACGATGCAGAACAGGTCGACCCAGAAGCGGATCGCGGCGGGGATCTCAAGCACGGGCTTCTCCGGGGTCATTGAACGGTGCTGGCGCAAGCACGGGCCATCGCGCGCAGCTGGCCGTAATCGGCGATCCAGCGGGGAAGATCACTGTCGGGCGGCAGATGCATGAGCTCATCCGCCACGCGGGTCTGCGTCGCCTGGTCGTATGTGATGACCGGCGGGCAGGCGTCAGAAACGGCCTTGCCGCAGCGTGCTGTCGACAGCAGCAGGATCACGAGCAGTATTCGTCTCGGCTTGAAGCATCGCATGATCCACCTCCGCGCTGCGGGCGTTATCTTTCGCCAGCTGGGCAACCTTGCCGGCGTTGCGCAGGGCGGTGACGCCCCACACAATGCCGCCAAGAACGATCGCAGCGAGCACCGCATAAGCGACCGCCGCTATGCCAACCGGCGGCATTACGCCGCGGGCGGAGAGCTGGGCGCGGGGGCCGCGACCGGGGCTGGCGCGGGCTTGAGGTTGGCAACCAGGTGCACGCCGCCATAGATCGCGGTGTAGACGCTGGAGCTGGTCGTGGTCGGTGCCGGGAGCACCAGCAGGATCGCCGTGGCGAAGGCAATCGCGGCGGTGACGTACGGAACGATCGAGGTGAGCGACAGGGAGGCAAGCAGGACGGTGATATCCACGGGGCAGGTCCTTCGCGAGTGTGCCGTCAGACTGCCCCTCGCAGGCCTGTCGTATCAGGCTGACAGATGCCACCCACGGTGCCTCTCAGGCGCGTCTCAAGCGGCGTTCAGGCGTCGGTGAGACGCAGCCCGCGCGCGTCGACGCGCCAGCCGAAATCCATCTGCGCCTGCCCTTCGGACCCGGCAGCCGTCAGTTGCGACACCGCCTTCGCGCCGATCCGCACGCCGTAGCAGCGCGCGATCGAGCGCACGAGCCCGTTGATCTCGTAGCGCTCTGCCTCGAACCCGCTGAGCAGCCGGTCGACATGGCGGACCGTGACGCCCAGCTTGCAGGCGATATCGCCCCGGCTGAGGCCGACCACGCGCAGCGCCCGCGCTTCCAGCCAGGTCAGATAGGTGCGGGCGCTCGGCACCGTCCAATCCTCGCCGCCGCATTCCGCGCTGATGCGTTGGGCGCCCTGCCACCCCACGCATTTCACCAGCGGGTGCGTCTGATAGACCTTCTTCGGCACGAAGAACCGTTTGCCGCCGAATTGCCTGGCGAAGGCCACCGCCCGGCCGATGCCGCACAGCGGCACCAGGCGCTGGATCTGCGGCGGCAGCTGCTCGGCCTGGTATTCAAGTCGCGACATTGATGCTCCCCCGCGGACGCCACCAGGGCGGCAGAACGGTGACCACCATGGCGATGGCCGGGCGGTAGACAACGCGCACAGCCGGCCCGTCGGGCACCCGCACGATCCAGATCTCGCTGCCGCAATCCTGCCGACGCAGCATCAAGGCCGCGTTGCGGTCGCCGGCCAGGGTGAGAATGATGTCTGCCACCATGGCCGCGAAGTCGCACTCGTCCAGCGCCAGGCCGTAGCGGTCGGCGGCGGCATGGGCGGCGTGGTCGCAGCCGTGGCGCATCAGTCATGCTTCCGCGGATGGAGTGCCGCGATGCCGGCCTGCGTGATCGCCAGGTGCCGCGCGACATGGGTTGGCGTGCTCGCATCCCAATCGAGCTGGATGGTGATCAACCCGCGCTGACGCAGCGAGGCCTCCATGGCCAGCTCGCGCATGTAGGCGTCGCCCAGTCCCTTCGCGCTCTTCAGAATGAAATCGCGCTTGGGCAGCGTCATCATCAGCGCGCGCTCGATGCTGGTGAGGCGGGCAGTCAGGGGCGCGGTCATGCCGCGCCCCCGCCGCTATGGACGGAACTCCGCGTCCATGAGGTCTCCGGCGACCGGCTCCAGGCGTTCACCCAGCATGCGGATGATGACGCCGAGGCCAGCAGCCGTGTGGCCCGGCAAGGAAGGTTCCTCGCCGAGCAGGTTTGCCAGCGTGCTGAGCGCAGCCGAGACCTGCGCCACGCACGCCGAGTTGCTAAGCCGCATCGACCGCCGGGGCCCGCGAGGCCAGCTTCACTGCCTCCCAGGAATAGCCGAGCCGGCGCGCTTCCCGGGCGATCTTGCGATACCCCCGGTTGACGTCGCCCTGCGCCGCGCGAAGCGAAGTGAACTCCGCCGCCAGGAACTCCAATGCGGGATCGTTCGCCACCGGCCGCGCGCCGAACCGCATGGAGCTCGAGACGATCGCGCAGACGTGGTCCGAGCACTGCAAGCA
>CAITEF010000416.1 GCA_903891315.1 uncultured Rhodospirillales bacterium
CCGCATTTCTTCGGGCTCACCTGATCCTCGATGTGAATGGCCGAGGTGCCCGCGCGGATATGCTCCTGCACGGTTCGTACCACGTTGAGTTCATTGCCATACCCGGTGTCGGCATCGGCGATCAGCGGCACGTTGATCGAGCGCACGATCCGCGCCGCGTTGTCGACCATCTCGGTCATCGTGATCAGCCCGAAATCCGGGAAACCCAACGTGGCTGCCGTACCCGCGCCGGTCATGTAGACCGCCGGAAAGCCCGCCTGATCGATCACCCGCGCGGTGATGGCGTCATAGGCACCGGGCGCAATTGTCAGTTCGCCACCTTGCAGCATCGCCCGCAGACGGGCGGAACGGGATTGGGCCATCGGGGTTCCCTCCTTGTTTTCACCCAGTCTAGGCAGGCGAAACGCACAGGTCCACCGGCTGAGATTTCGTCAGTCCCCCGGACAGGATGACGCCGGACGGATCTGATGGATGGAGGGCTGGGCATCCCCCACCAACGGCAGGCCGAGGGCCAAGCGCTGCGCGTCGGTCAGACAGCGTGTGACAGCTCCGCGGGCCTCGCGGACCAAATCCTCCGGCGGCTTGATGTCCCAGAGGAACGGCCCAGACATCGGCCCGACGATGACCAACCGTTGCATTCGCTCATCGAAGGCGACGAAGTTCAACGATCCGGCGTGCAGATCAAGCATGCTCGCTGCCGGCAATTGGTCCTCGGCCAGTTCCCACAGCCGGATCGTGCCATCATCCGATACCGTCGCCAGATGCTGGCCGAGCGTGTCGAACGCTGCAGCGTTGACGATGTCGGCGTGGCCCGCGAGTGGGAAGCTGCGGTTGGGGTGTCGCAGATCGAACAGCAATGCCCGCCGGTCCCACGACAACGCCACTGCCCAATGCCGATCCGGACTGACGACAATCCGCCGTGGCGCCTCGGGCCGGGCGAGGCGATCGGTGACGAGTCCGCCGAGCTTGTGGGCGAGATCGAGGCGGGGGGAATTGGCAGGCAAGGTGGAGACGCCGCCGTCGTCGCGGGCCAGCAACAGCGTTCGATTGTCGGACGCCACCGCAATTCGGCTCGGCGCGGGCTCGGTCCAATCCATCATGACATGCGGGGGACCGTCGATCTTCATTGTCCAGACCAGGGTGTGCGGGCCGGGGGTTGCATTGTCTGCGCCGATGAGTGTGACGGCCAGCGTATCGCCGTCTGGGCTGAAGGCGGCATCGAGCAAATGATCTCCGGACCCGGCCTGCGCGCGGGCATGCAGATCCGGCGCGAGTGGGGTTCGCCAGAAATCCCAGGCCGCGACAATGCCGTTGCTTGCGACTGCCGCGAGGCGCTGGCCGTCTGAGGTGAAGGCCGCGACGCGGTAGTCGGCCCCTGGGACGGGCGGGAGCAATTGAAGGCTCGCCGCGCCGCTGTCTGCGAGTTTGCCAAGCCAGAGCTCGCCCTGACTGGAGATCAGCGCGAAGGCGTGGCCGTCCGGGCTGAAGCCGCCGGAGCTGAATGATGCGAGGTTGTCGGCCTGAAGCGACTGCGAGGTCGGCGGCGTGGCGCGCAGATCCCACAGCGTCGGTGCCGTATCGCCGGAATGCGCATTGACGAGCAGCCACCGCCCGTCAGTGCTTTGGAGTGCTGCTGTGTCGATGGTCGTGGCGCGAGACGGACGCCGTGAGGCCGCCGCCTCCTCAGCTACCGACAAACGGGTCAGGCCGGGTTGGGGATGGTTCAGATCCCAGATCCGGATCGTGTCGTCCGCCGATGCGGTCATCAGCCAGTGACCGTCGGCACTGACCTCAGCGGCCTCCACCAGATCGGCATGGCCTGAGAATTGTGCGCGAATTTGCGGCTCGCCGCCCCAGCTCCACAGCCGGATCAAACCGGATTCAGCGATGGTGACAGCCGATTCGCCGTCTGGCAGGAACCGGCTGAGGACGACATTGTCCACAGGGTCAGCGGCCCCAAGCGTCCAGGAGCGATCCAACGAATGGCTTTGGACCGCGGCGGCGGTGCCGAATTCGCTCAGCAACAAGAATTTCCCGTCCGGGCTGAACCGCGCGTCAAGGCCGTATGTCCGGCCAAACGTCACCAATCTGTCAGAGCCCAACGGGCGGTTCGGCCACCAAAGCTGCACCACTGGCTCCATCCGCACACCGATCAGCGAGACGGTCATCAGATGGTCCATCAGCCCGGCCTCACGCGCGCCGAAGCTGACGGATCGGATCTCGCCGCCGGTGTGAAAATCCAACGCTGACGGTTCCGCGCCGGTCAAAGTCCAGACCAACACCAAGCCGCCGGGATCGGTGCCAGCGGTTGCCATGAAACGCTTGTCGGAACTGAACGCGATGTGACGCACTGGCCGCGTCTGGTTGGGAAGTGTCACGATTTTGCGTGTGCTGTCGTGCAGATCGGCGAGTTGAAGGGAGCCGTCCTCTTTCGCGATCGCCAGAAACCGACCGTCCGGGCTGAAGACGAGCGCGGAGACTGCACTGCCGTTGGCTGGGAGCAGTTCGTCGCTGGTCTGCGGATCGGCAACGCGCCGCAGCCGCACCTGACCGTCATTTGTTGTGGTGACGAGGTTTTGTCCGTCCGGGCTGAATTGGGCGTCGGTGCTGGTGGTTCCGGGCGGATTCGGCAGCGCCAAGCCCCGTGGCCTAGGGTTGTCCAATATCCACAGCGTCGCCGCACCGGCAGTGTCGAGGGAGACGACATGCTTGCCGTCGGCGCTGAGATGCGCGTGGGTGGCGGGGCCTCCGTGGAGTGGCATCAAAGCGGCTTCGCGGTTATCGATCAGGCCTTGGCGCAAAGAAGCGATGGTGGCGGGCCCCAGCACGCTTTTTTGGTCGGTCTTGGCCAGCGACAGGACGGACACTAGGCCGCCCATCGCGTCGCCTCGGCTGATCGCTTTGTCGGCCATCAGGCCCACCAAGCGCGCATGTTCCTGATCGGCGTAAAGCTGAGTGGTGCTGGAGACCGAGCTGAGCAGCATCCGCAAATGCAGTTGCTCGCTGGCATCCTTGCTGGCCGAGATCGCCAAGGCCCCGAGTGCTGCGGCGATCAGCCATCCGGCCACACTGAAGATTCGCCGCCAAACCGTCGGTTGGCCACCGCTGGCCTGCGGCTCTATGTCTGTCTTGTCCCGAGGCCTCGGCATCGTTGGCTTTCCCCGGTCAGCGGTGCTGAATTGGCTGTTTCTCAGCCATTACTTTGGTCGCGCCGAATCGGCAATGGCGCGTGTCAGTTGCGAGCCACCGACTGTCGATCTGCGTGTGGCAGTGTATATACTTCGTCAGAGGCCGAATTGCCCGGGAGCATGAAATGTCAAACACCCCATTCAACCCAACACGACGCCAAATGCTGGCCGGCGCGGCCGCACTTCCCATTCTGGGCTTAAGCGCGCGCGCCCATGCCGAAACCGCGTTGCGGGTCGGCCTGTCGCAGCCGATCTTCTCCTTCACCCCGCTCGATGTCGGCATGGAGGCCGGGATTTTCACCAAGCGTGGGTTGGTGATCGAGAAGACGGCGTTTGCCGGAAGTGCGAAGCTGCATCAGGCCATCGCCGCTGGCAGCATCGATGTTGGCCTTGGTGCCGGGCCGGAATTCGGCTTCCTCGCCAAAGGTGCGCCAGAACAGGCCATCGCCGCGATGGCCGATTTGCCGCAGGAATTGGCAATCTCCGTGCTGAAGGACGGGCCGATCAAGACAGTCGCCGATCTCAAGGGCAAACGGGTCAGCGTCTCCACCAAGGGTTCGCTGACCGAATGGGGCGGCCAAGAACTCTCCCGCCAGCAGGGCTGGGGCGACAAGGGGATCAACCTTCTCCCACTCGGCAGCTTCGGCGCGCAGATCGCAGCGCTCAAAACCCATCAGATCGACGGCATGATCGTCGAGGCCAGCACGGCCGGGCGGATGGAGGAGGAGGGCGTCGGCTTCACCCTGGTCAATTTCCGCAATCTCGTGCCGAAATTCCATATCCATGTGATGTACGCAGCCAAGAGCGCGATTGCCGAGAAGCCGGAGGCCGTGCGCGCTTTCGTGGCCGGATGGTTCGAATCGCTCGATCTCGTCCGCTCTGACAAGGCCCGCGCGACGGCGGTTGCGGCCAAGGTGCTCGACCTCACGCCCACGCTCGCCAACAAGCTCTGGGACGACATCGTGCCGATGTACAACCTCACCGGCCATTTCGACCCCGACGCGCTCAAAGCCATCGCCAAGGCCGAGATGCAGATGGGCGACACTGAGGGGACCATCGATTTCAGCCCCTATGTGAACGAGACCTTCCTGCCCAAGCGCGGCGCATGAGCGCTGATCCGCAAGTCGAGCTGATCTTTCAGCACTTCACCCCGCGCTATGTCGCAACCGGCGTGGAGATGAACGACCTCATCGCCCTGCGCGCCCGCATCGGCGCGTGGAGCGAGTGGTGCCGCGAATGGTCGAAACTCGCCGCCATGCATGAGGCGCTCGGCGATGAAGCAGCCGGGCAGGGCCGCATGGTCACCGCCCGCGAGGCGTGGCTGCGGGCGGCGATTGCCTATCACTACGGCAAGCATCTGTTCGGCGCGGATCCGGCGCAATTCACCGAGGCGCATAACCGGATGCGCGCCTGTTATGGCCGCGCGGCTCCACTGTTCGATCAGCCCGCCGAACTCGTCGAATTCCCTTATGAAGGCACCAACCTCGTCGGCTGGCTGCGCCGCCCAACCGGAGTTGCGAAGGCTCCGGTTGCGATCATTCTGCCCGGTCTCGATGCCTGCAAAGAGGAACTCCACGAATGGAGCGAGGCCTTCCTGCAACGCGGATTGGCAACTGTCACTCTCGACGGTCCCGGCCAAGGCGAGACCGCCTTTAAGCTGCCGATCACCCCGCATTGGGGTCGCGTGATCGGGGCGGTGATCGATGTGTTGGAGACCCGCTCAGATGTGGACGGCTCGCGCTGTGGCGTGATTGGCCAGAGTTTCGGGGCGTTCTATGCGCCGCTGGCGGCATCTGGGGAGCCGAGGCTGAAGGCCTGTGTCGCCAATTGCGGCGCGTTCGATATCGGCGCGGTGCTGCCGCAGATGCCGGTGGTCTCGCAGGATCTGTTCCGGATCCGGGCCTGGAAGCCGGATTTGGCGAGTGCGATGGCGTTCGCGCGTGATCTCACGCTGGCCAATGGGGTGGCGGAAAAGATCGCGTGCCCATTGCTGGTGGTGTTCGGCGGCGGCGACAAGATTATCCCGGCATCGGAGGGCGAGCGTTTGGCAAAGGCCGCGTCGGGGGAGGTGGAGTTCGTGGTCTACCCCGAGGGGAACCATGTGTGTTTCAACATTCCCTACAAATTCCGGCCGCTGACGGCGGATTGGACGGCGGAGGTTCTCAACCGCGCTTAACCCGCCGTCGTTGCAAGCGAAGCGCCGCAATCCACCGCGACGCAGCAGA
>CAITEF010000417.1 GCA_903891315.1 uncultured Rhodospirillales bacterium
CGCGATAGAGCGGGACGGCCGCAAATGACAGCCCGACCATGCCGCAGATCGTGCCGACCAGCGCGAACGCCACCATATTGTTGCGCTTGGCGCTCAACCCGCACCGCCTGCGAGATGGGCGCTCATCTTGACCATCGAGATCGCATAGAACAGCACCGAGATCGCAACCAAGGCGATCAACATCGCCATGTTGCGCCCTTTGCGGCGCTTGGCCAGCGCGTCGGATTCTTCGCGCGACAGATGTGGTTGCTCGACCATCAGCGTACCAGCCAATCGGCGTAGACCGCGCCGAACAGCGCAAACAGATACAGGATCGAATATTTGAAACAAGCCTTGGCCGGCTTGTCCTTGGTCAGGCTGACACCGGTTTCATCCTGCTTGTCGGTGTAGACCCGCCATGCATCGAACAGGAACCAAAGCCCAAGCAGAGTGGCCGAGATGCCATAGACCGGGCCGGAATAGCCGAGATACCAGGGTAGCAGCGTGAACGGCACCATCGCGATGGTGTAGAGCAGCACCTGACGGCGGGTTTCCTTGGCCCCCGCCACCACCGGCAGCATCGGAACGCCAGCGCGCTTGTAGTCCTCATGCGCGAACAGCGACAGCGCCCAGAAATGCGGTGGCGTCCAGAGGAAGATCATGCCGAACAGAATCCACGGCATCGCCGACAGCGAACCCGTCACCGCCGCCCAGCCGATCAGCGGCGGGAAGGCACCGGCAGCACCGCCGATGACGATGTTCTGCGGCGTGCGGCGCTTGAGCCACATCGTGTAGATGACGACATAGTAGAAGATCGAGCCGGTCAGCAGCATCGCCGCGAACCAGTTGGTGGCCAGCCCCATCACGATCACCGACAGCACCGCCAGCACCAGCCCATAGGCCAAGCCGTCATTCGGTGCGATGCGCCCAGCCGGGATCGGACGCTTCATCGTGCGGCGCATCACCGCGTCGATGTCACGGTCAAACCACATGTTCAGCGCGCCAGACGCACCGGCGGCCACCGCGATGCACAGCACGGCCGTGAACGCGATCACCGGATTGATATGGCCCGGCGCGACCAGCAGACCGGCCAATCCGCTATAGACCACGAGCAATACCACCCGAGGCTTGAGCATCATCAGCCAGTCACGCGCGGTGGAGAATTCCACCTCGCCAGCAGCACCGATCAGGGGGGAGAGTGCCTCCCCCCCGGTTTCGGCCAGCACAGTCGCGCCGGAATTTGCCTGCATGATAAAAAATCTGACCGATCTTAGTTAACGCGGGGAAGTTCTTCGTAGGTGTGGAACGACGGCGGCGAGGACTGCGTCCATTCGAGCGTCGTGGCACCCTCACCCCATTGATTGTCGGCCACCTTCTTCTTCGACATGAAGGTCATGGCGACGACGACCAGGAAGATCAGCACCGAGAAGCCACCGATGAAGGCACCGATCGAGGCGACGTAGTTCCAACCCGCAAAGGCTTCCGGATAGTCGAGATAGCGGCGCGGCATGCCGGCCAGACCCAGGAAGTGCATCGGGAAGAAGGTCAGGTTCACGCCGATGAACGTTACCCAGAAATGGATCCGGCCAAGCCATTCCGGATATTCGTGGCCGCTCATCTTGCCGATCCAATAGTAGAACCCGGCAAACATCGAGAACACCGCGCCCAGCGACAGCACGTAATGGAAATGCGCGATGACGTAGTAGGTGTTGTGCAGCGTCTGGTCGAGGCCGGCGTTGGAAAGGACCACGCCGGTCACACCACCGACGGTGAAGAGGAAGATGAAGCCAATGGCCCACATCATCGGGGTCTTCAGCTCAATCGAGCCACCCCACATCGTGGCGATCCAGGAGAAGATCTTGATGCCGGTCGGCACCGCGATGATCATCGTCGCCGCCATGAAGTAGGCGCGGGTGTCAACTTCCATGCCCGA
>CAITEF010000418.1 GCA_903891315.1 uncultured Rhodospirillales bacterium
AACCTCCAGCAGCACCGGCAATTCCAGCGCCACGCAGCCCTCGGTCGGTGTGAAATCACGTCGCGCCACATGCAGGAAGATCGCCGAGCCCAGCCCCTTCACCACCGGGGCGTCATTCCATCCCAGCACGCCGACCACGTCGTAGATATCGTCTTCGCGCCACAGATATTCGTGCCGCTCATCAATCGGCAGCCGAACCTGGGTGTTGTAGAGCGGCGAGGATTGATCGTCGCACCAGCCATCATCGGGCGCGATCGGCTCGCGCCGGACGGCGCAGAGTGGCGTGCGCAAACGGTCGGCGCGGTAGAGCACACGGCGCAGCGGCAACAGCCCGGCAGGCGTTGCGTGGTCGCCCTCCTGCTTGTGGACGCGGATGCCCGCGCGCCCGATGGCGCAGCGATACACTGCCTGACCAAAAACAAATCGGCCATCCGCGGTGACGACCGCCTCGGTCACAAGAAATGGCCGAAGCGCTTGGCCTTGGTGGCGAGATAGGCGTCGTTGACACCATTGGCCGGCAGCGCGTGCGGTTCGCGTCCGGCAACATCGATCCCGCATTCCACCAGGGCTGCCACCTTGTCGGGATTGTTGGTCAGCAGCCGGATGCGATGCACATCAAGCGCGTCGAGCATGATCGCGGCGGCGAGGAAATTCCGCTCATCGGCCGCCCAGCCGAGTGCACGGTTGGCATCCAACGTGTCCAAGCCGCGATCCTGCAGCGCATAGGCGCGCAATTTGTTGACCAGTCCGATGCCACGGCCTTCCTGGGCAAGGTAAAGCACCACACCCGCCCCCTCTTCCGCCATCCGGCGAATCGCGGCACGCAGTTGCGGGCCGCAATCGCAGCGCAGACTGCCGAGCAGGTCGCCGGTGAAGCATTCGGAGTGCACCCGCACCAGCGGAGCCTCGCACAAATCGGGTTTGCCGATCACAATAGCAAGATGCTCGACCCCGCCATCCGGGGCGCGAAACGCCACCACGCGGGCATCGGACGCGTCTTCGAGCGGCACATTCGCCTCAGCGATGCGGCTCAGCATCGACGCAGCCCGGCTGGCATGGGTCAGCGCCTCTGCCTCGGTGACACGCAACAACTCCATCCGGTCAGCTGCCCCCCCCGATGCAATGTCGGCTTCGGCGATCACGGCGGCCGGCAGCAGGCGGGCGATCTTGAGCAGAGCCAGCGCCCCGCGGGCGGCCTGCGGGAGCTCGGCACTGCCAAGCACCGGTGCCCCAGCGGGCGTGACGCCGTCCGACGCGGTCGGATCGGCGACTTCGCGCAACACGCGGGCTGAGAGCAAATCGTCCGGCAAGGTGAAGGCGACCGGCGTTTCGTCCGGCGGGGCCGGTTGGCCCTGCAACACCGCCGCACGCCCGGCACCGAGCAACAACAACGGCTTGGAGGTCGCCACTGCCAGAAGATCGGCCAGGCTCTCGGGCTGTGCGGTCTCGGCTGGGACAATCACCAGCGGCCGATCCGCCAGCAGCAGCACCGGACGGCCACGGCGCAACTCGCCCATCGCGCGATGCACCGCACGCAACGCCCGAAGCGACTCTGCCTTGGCCTGGGCTGCCAGCTCGGTTTCGCTGGCGACAGAGGCAGACACCACCGCGCTGCGTGGGACATGGTTCATGGGCAATTCGGTCTCGATAATGTTACAAATCGTGTACAAGGGATCTCCGACACGCCGTCGGATGCGAAAATACCTGCACATGCTTCGCTTCTTGTCGCAAGCTTGTCCGGAAAGTGTGCATTCAGCGCCAGAGATCAAGCGTGTGTCGCTTGTGTGTTAACGCCCGGGCCTGTATCCAGATGCTCTGCTCGTCGCGCAGAAGTCAGCAGATTCGGGCTTTCCGGTTGCCGGAAGACATGCCAGCCTTGCAACATGTGAGGGGACTCGTCACCCGAATGATCGACGACGCTGCTGGTCGCGGCGAGGAGCGAGAAGAGGAAATTCGGTATGTCGGGCGGTCGCCCCATTCTTTTGGTAGATGACGACGTCAGCCTTCGCTCAATGCTGACGGAGCAACTGAACGTCGACGGCGAATTCACCGCGACCGAAGCAGGCAGCATCGCTGAGGCAGAGGCTCTGGTGATGGCCGCGGACAGCCATTTTGACGCGCTCATCCTCGACGTCGGCCTGCCAGACGGCGATGGCCGCGATCTGTGCAAGCGTCTGCGTGATCGCGGGTTGAAGCTGCCGATCATCATGCTCACCGGCGTCGGCGAGGAGCTTGATGTGGTGCGCGGCCTCGATTCAGGCGCGAATGACTACATCTCCAAGCCGTTCCGCCTGGGCGAACTGCTCGCCCGGCTGCGCGCGCAGTTGCGGATCTTTGAGAACAGCGAGGACGCTGTCTTTCTCATCGGCCCCTATATTTTCCGCCCCTCGGCCAAATTGTTGCAGGACCCGGCGCGCAACAAGCGGATTCGGCTGACCGAAAAAGAAGCCGCGATCCTCAAATTCCTTTACCGCAACGGCACCACGCCGGTGCCGCGTCAGGTGCTGCTCAACGAGGTCTGGGGCTACAACGCGGCGGTGACCACGCACACGCTTGAGACGCATATCTACCGTCTGCGGCAGAAGATCGAGCCCGACCCGAACAATCTGCGTCTGTTGCTCACCGAGCAGGGCGGCTACCGGCTGGACCCTGCGGCCGGTTCGTAGGGTGCCAATTCCGCAGAAATTGCACCAAGAGGTTGGCGTGAATGGTGCAATGCCTGCGGAATTGACAGCCTACCCCAGCGCCCGCAGCCTCGCCGCGAGCCCCACCAGTATCGCCGCCGTCGCACCCCAGATTTGATACTCCGGATGCGGAATCTCCCAATAATGCCGCTCGCGGCCCATCCATTGCCGTGACAGACGGATCGGCGCTTTTGGATCGAGCAGCACGTCAAGCTTGAGTTCGAACACGCTGTCCACCTCGTCCGGCGACAGCGTCAGGTCGAGCACGTCCAATCCACGCCCCATCGGCAGCAACCCGAGCACCGGGGTGATGCGGTAAGACGTGCCGGTGATGTAATCCGGCAAGCGCCCGGCAATCTCCACCAGTGAGGGATCAAGCCCGATCTCCTCCTGCGCTTCGCGCAACGCCGCGTGTTCCGGGCTGAGATCCTCAGGGTCGATGCGGCCACCTGGGAAACTCACCTGTCCTGCATGCTTGGCCAAATGCGACGTGCGCTTGGTCAGCAGAATCCCGGGTTGCGGTCCCAGCACGAACGGCACCAGCACAGCGGCGGCGGTGTAGGGGCCGGGCGCGATATCGCGCGTGTCATCACCCTCGGGATGCAGGCTGGGGGAATGCGACACCGACGGTGCGGCAAAGACGCGTTCGCGCAGGGAGTGGAGCCATGTCTCAGGCTGACGGTCTAGCAGTCGCAATCCTCGCTGTATTCGCCGTTCTCATCCAGGCAGGGCATTTCGCCGAGCGGGAAGAATTGCCGCTGGCTCCACACACCCACCATCGCCCGACCATGCACGATTTCCGTCTCGGCGAGTGCGACAAGTTCGTAATACACCGCCCGGCTGATCCGCGCCTCCACCGGCAGCCGCCCCAGGCCGGGGCGGACCAGCAGGTAGGGCGTCGGCTCGCAGGTCAGGATGTCGTGCGAAATGCGGATCGGGTGATCGGCGCCCGCGGTGATCATCTGATCGACATTGGTGCGGAAGGTCAGAATCTGATCGCGCCCGATGCCGGACCAGTCGAGTTCGACGGCCATGAAGGGCGCGTCTTCCACTTCGATCGGGCCGCGTTCGGCGGGCGTTTCGAGCCAAAAGACGCCGTCGGCTGCACGTTTCAGCACCGAGGAGAACAGACAGACCAGCTCCTTGCGCCGGATCGCACTGCCCCGGTAGAGCCACGTGCCGTCCCGCTTGATCAGGAAGGGCAGCGGGCCACATTCCCGCGGTGCGCCACGAAGCACAGGCTCGGCCTTGACGCATTGCTGCGTTGGGGCAATCAGGCCGGGTGGGTGGCTGGCGTCGTTCAAAGCTGTTCCTCTGGATCGATTGCTGGGGCACCGCCGCAGATCAAGCGCTTTCGTGAACATTATATAAGGATCGCCCCCATCCTCCTGAAAGTGGTGGAATGGAAATCAGATCCAATCTGTGTGTGACGCGCACGCTGGTCTGCCCCAAGATGTAAGCGCAGGTTGCCTCCGGAGAGCACGAATGACCCTTCCCCAGCCGATACCACACCCCACCACCACACTGGCCGACGAGATCACCGCACTCGGCACCCGGCTGGCCCAGGTGCGCACGGAGATCGGCCGCTCGATTCATGGCCAGGAGGAAATCGTCGAACTGTCGCTGATCGCTTTGCTGGCCGGTGGCCACGCTTTGCTGGTCGGCGTGCCGGGCCTGGGCAAGTCGCGGCTGGTGGAGACGATGGCCATTGTGCTGGGGCTCGCCAGCAAGCGCATCCAATTCACCCCCGATCTGATGCCCGGCGACATTCTCGGCAGCGAGGTGCTCGAACAGGGCGATGATGGCCGCCGCAGCTTCCGCTTCCTGCCCGGCCCGGTGTTCTGCCAATTGCTGATGGCCGACGAAATCAACCGCGCCTCGCCGCGCACCCAATCCGCCCTGTTGCAGGCGATGCAGGAAGGCCGCGTCTCGGTCGCCGGGGTCGAACACGCCCTCCCACGTCCGTTCCACGTTCTAGCGACACAGAATCCCATCGAGCAGGAAGGCACCTATCCGCTACCCGAAGCCCAGCTCGACCGCTTCCTGCTGGAAATCCAGGTGCGCTACCCCACGCTCGCCGCCGAGCGGGCGATGCTGATTGCCACCACCGGCGCCGAAGAGACGCCGCCGTCGCAGGTGATGAACGAGGCCGAGTTGATCGCAGCCCAATCGCTGATCCGCCGCCTGCCTGTCGGCGAAACTGTGATCTCGGCCATTCTCGACCTCGTCCGGCGTGGGCGGCCGGAGAGCAGCGATGACGATCTGATCAAGCGCCACGTCGCCTGGGGTCCGGGGCCGCGCGCGGCACAGGCGCTGATGCTCGCCGGTCGGGCTCGGGCGTTGCTGGACGGGCGGCTCGCGCCCAGCCTGGAAGACGTGAAGGCCCTCGCCCCCGCCGTGCTGCGTCACCGCATGGCACTGAATTTCACCGCGCGCGCCGAGGGTGTGACGCTGGACGCCACCATCGAACGACTGGTTGGCCGCATCGGATGAGCCTGTCTCCCCTCGCTCGCGCCGAATCCGTCTCCGCCACGCTGCCGCCGCTGCTGGTCGCCGCCGAACGGGTGGCAAGCACGGTCGCACAGGGCGTGCACGGGCGCAGGCGGGTCGGCCAAGGCGATTCGTTCTGGCAATTCCGCGCCGCCGAACCGGGTGACAGCGCACGCCAGATCGATTGGCGGCAATCCGCCCGCGCCGAGCGACTTTTTGTGCGCCAGACCGAGTGGGAGGCAGCGCAGACCATCTGCCTGTGGCGCGATGGCCGCGCGCGGATGGGCTGGCGCTCGCATCTGGGGGCCGAGACCAAGCGCCACCGCGCCGATCTGCTGCTGCTGGCCCTCGCCTCGCTGCTGCTGCGCGCCGGTGAGCGGGTGCGGCTCGTCGTCCCCGGCCTGCCGGAATTCGTCGGCCACAGCGCCGTGGAACGCCTCGCATCGGCCCTGGAGTCCAACGATGGCAGCGCGGGCCTGCCCGATGCCGACGCCTTGCCGAAGCACGCCCATCTTGTGCTGATCGGCGATCTGCTCGATCCGATGGACGAGATCGAATCCTGCCTGTCCCGCCTCGTCGCCCGTCCGGTCAATGCGCATCTGCTGCAGGTGCTCGACCCGGCGGAACAATCGCTGCCCTATGACGGACGCGTGTTGTTCTCCCCCGTCGATGGCGGCGCGGATGAATTGGTGGCGAATGTGGCCAGCCTGCGCGACGCCTATGTCGCCCGCCTCGCCGCCCAACACGCCGCCATTGGCGATCTCTGCGCCGGGGCCGGGTTTGGCTTCACCACCCACGCCACCGACGCACCGCCGACTGCGGCGCTGCTCGCCTTGGCAAACGCCTTCATGCCGGATCGGTCGATGGGCCGGGTGGGGCGGCGATGATCGATCTGCTGCTCACCCTGCGCTTCGCCCAACCCGCGATCCTGTTCGCCCTCGCGCTGCTGCCGGTGCTGTGGTGGCTGCTGCGCGTCACGCCGCCCGCGCCAAAACGCCAGGATTTCCCAGCCATCCGCCTGCTGCGTGGCCTCGTCGCCACCAGCCAGACCGCCGCCCGCACGCCACCCTGGCTGCTCGCCTTGCGCCTGATCGCCGCCGCTTTGGTGATCGTCGCCCTCGCCGGGCCGACCTTGCGCCAGCCCGGCGGTGATGCCGAACAGGGCGATCTGCTGATCGTCGTCGATGACGGCTGGGCCGCCGCCCCCTCCTGGCCGTCCCGCCTGTCCTCCGCCGAATCCGCGCTTGACCGCGCAGGCGTGGCCGGGCGACGCGCGGCCTTGCTCACCACCGCACCAGGCAGCGACGGCAGCCCGCCTGCGATCACGGTGGCGATGCCCGCCAGCGAATTGCGCCCGCGTCTGGCAGCGTTGCGGCCCAAGCCGTGGCCAGTCGACCGCCTCGCTGCGACCGCCCTGCTCGACAAGGCGAGCGGCTTCGGCTCGGTGCTCTATGTGGCCGACGGGCTCGGCGACGATGCCGCGTTCCGCGCCGCGCTCGCCCGGATCGGGTCGGTGGCCGAAATGCGCGGCAACGACACGCCATTGCTGCTCGGCCCACCCCGCAGCGATGCGGGCGCATTGGTCGCAACCTTGCGCGCCACCCCCACCGCCCTGCCGCGCTCGGTCTTCGTGCTCGCCCAGGGCAATGACGGCCGCAGCGTGGCCCGCGCGGAATTCAAGCTCGACGCCGACGCCGATCACGCCGAGGCCAAGCTCGATCTGCCGCCCGAACTCGCCAACAATCTCGCCCGTCTGGTGCTGGAAACGCCGCCCTCGGCCGGTGCGGTCTGGCTGCTGGATGAAACCAATCGGCGCAGGCCGGTCGGACTGGTCGCCGAGGGCGGCTCGGCGGATGCACCGCTGATCGGCTCGCTGTTCTACGTCCGCCGCGCGCTCGGGCCGGGGGCGGAACTGCGCGAGGGTGATCTGCGCACGCTGCTGTCACGTGACCTCTCGGTGCTGATCCTGGCCGATGTGGCGCTGACCAATCCGGCCGATCTCGCATTGCTCGGCGATTTCCTCGCCAAAGGCGGCACGTTGATCCGCTTCGCCGGTCCCAATCTGGCCGCCCATCCCGACGCGCTGTTGCCGGTGACACTGCTGGAGACCGACCGACAATTGGGCGGCGCGATGTCCTGGGCGCAATCGCCGGGGCTCGCCGGGTTCGACGCCGACACGCCCTTCGCCGGGCTTTCCGTGCCGAAGGACGTGAAAATCACCCGCCAGGTGCTCGCCACCCCGGCCTCGGTGCTTGGCGGTCCGGGCAGCAATTCGGGCGCGAAAGTCTGGGCGCGGCTGGCCGACGGCACGCCGCTGGTCACCGAAGCCCCGCGCGGGCCGGGGCGGATTGTGCTGTTCCATGTCACCGCCAATGCCGATTGGTCCGATCTACCGCTATCGGGTCTGTTCCCCGATCTGCTGCGACGTCTTGTCAGCCTCGCGCAAGGCGTGGCGGCCGAGGACTCAGCACAGGCCACGCAACCACTGCCGCCGCAGCAGAGCCTCGACGGTTTCGGCCAACTCGGCACCCCGCCACCGGCAGCCCTCGCGCTGCTGCCCAGCGAGATCGGCAACTCGGCCTCGCCACGCCATCCGCCCGGATTCTATGGCAGCGGCGTGGCACGACGCGCGCAGAATCTGGGCGCTGGGATCAGCACTCTGGTGGCCGCCCCTGCCGTGCCGGGCGCGCGACAGCTCAGCCTGGAAGGCACCAAAATCGATGCCGATCTGTCGCCCTGGCCGATGGCGCTCGCTTTGGCTCTGCTCACCGCCGATCTGGTGATCTCGCTCGCCCTGCGCGGCTTGCTGCGCCGGGCGGCGGCGGGGCTGGTGCTGCTGCTCTCGT
>CAITEF010000419.1 GCA_903891315.1 uncultured Rhodospirillales bacterium
CGTGCAGCACAGGCAGCCATTGGCGAGTTCGACAATGTTTTCATCATCGCAGCCCGGAATGCCGCAGCTTTTCAACGTCTCGCCATCAATCCCGAGTTCGCCGAATTCGTTGACAATCACTGCAAACCTGCGGCCTTCGGCATTGGCCAGCACATGGCGCAGCAGCGTGGTTTTTCCGGCACCGAGAAAGCCGGTGATGATGGTGGCGGGAATACGCTGGGACATCACGCGGTCTCCTTTTGCACAAATCCAAATCCGGGAATCCGCGCCACAATCGTGTCGCGCAGTGAATCCGCCCGCTGTGAGCGCCAGACCGTGCCGTTCTCCGAGGCTGCAAAGCGGTCCGCATACGCGATCAGATCGGCGGCATGATCGGGGGTGAGATGGCCGAGCAGATAGCTCCATTTGCCCTGCTGCGTGACGGCCGCCGAACAGCCTTGCACGCAATTGCCCAGACACACCACAGAGCGCAGTGCCACTGTCTCGGAGGCTAACTGAGCAGCGACCCGGTCGAACAGCACGCGCCCGAGCACGGGCTGGCCTTCGACCAGCGGCAGATTCGCCCGGCAGGTGGTGCAGATGTGAAGTTCGGCCTGTGTCTCGCTCATATTCACCCTGTCACAGCCGGATTCTCCGGCATGATTCGGGTGCTGATCGCCGCATCGGATGTGCCGATGCGGATCGATGCCAAAGACACCGAGGCCGCCGGGGCACCCCGCCCGGAAGCACGAAATTTCCGGCTCGCGCCGGGATGATGGCAGGTCTCCTGGCTTGCGGATCGATCATGCCCAGCCTCCTTCCCGGGAAATCTCCCAGTGGATCCGCTGCAGGGCACTTTCCGCTCACAGTTGCGGGGGCAGCCACGGTTTAGGGTCGCCCCGCACCGTGTTCCCTTTTCACCTTCCACTTGGAAGGACCATCATCTTCTGCGTAAGACCGGACCCGAATTGTGTCAAATCAACTGGACAGTGATGTGTCAGCCGCCAATCTCCACTTTGTCCTCGGCGGTGCCCGCTCCGGCAAAAGCCGCCACGCCGAGGCGCTGATCGAGGCCCATCCGAGCCCCTGGATCTACATCGCCACCGCCCAAGCCTTCGACGACGAAATGCGTGCCCGCATCGCCGAACACCGCGCCCGCCGCTCCGATCACTGGCAGACCACCGATGCCCCGCTGGATTTGCCACAGGCTCTGCGGGATTCGGGCGAATATCCGGTGCTGATCGATTGCCTCACATTGTGGGTGACCAATCTTCTGCTGGGCGATCACGATATGGAATTAGCGTTCGGCAACCTGCTGGTAGCGCTGCGCACCCGCACCGCGCTCACCGTGCTTGTCGCCAACGAGACCGGACTCGGCATCGTGCCGGACAACGCTTTGGCCCGACGGTTCCGGGATGCGGCAGGCGTGCTGAACCAGCGCGTCGCATCCTTGGCGGATCGGGTGGATTTCATGGTGGCGGGCATAGCGATGCAGGTGAAGCGATGAACGTGACCGACGAAGAAGCCGCCCGCCATCGCGAGAAAATGGCCAAGCGCAAGGCCGTGCAGGACGCAGAAGTCGCCGAGAAGAAGATCGAAAAAGGCCTTCTGATCGTCCACACCGGCCCCGGCAAAGGCAAATCCACCGCGGCTTTCGGGCTTGCGCTGCGCATGCTCGGCCACGGGAAACGCGTGGGCGTGGTCCAATTCGTCAAAGGTGCTTGGCATACCGGCGAGCGCGACGCATTCGCGCAGTTTGACGATCTGCTGTCCTGGCACTCAATGGGTGAGGGCTTCACCTGGGAAACCCAAGACCGCGCCCGCGATGTCGCCGCCGCCGAGCGGGCCTGGGGCAAGGCCATGGAATTCCTCGCCGATCCGGAAGTGGCACTCGTGGTGTTGGACGAGATCAACATCGCCCTGCGCTACGATTATCTGTCGCTGGAGACAGTGTTGGCCGGTCTTGAACAACGCCCGGCGATGCAGCACGTGGTGGCGACGGGGCGCAACGCGAAACCGGATTTGATCACAGCGGCTGATCTGGTCACCGAGTTCGGCGCGGTGAAACATCATTTCGCAGCCGGGGTAAAAGCGCAGCTTGGAGTGGAGTTTTGATATGTCTTATTTGGATTATTATAAAATAATTCCTGATATAATTGCGGATTATATATTTTTATTGTTATTTTTTTAAC
>CAITEF010000420.1 GCA_903891315.1 uncultured Rhodospirillales bacterium
AGCGTGATCCATTCCGAGGGGGACGGCGTGTGGGTCGAATATCCGGGCGGGTATTCGGACATGCTGACCCAGCGCGGAAATGCCGTGAAGGCGGCGGAGGTGGCGGTGAAGGCCAAGGCGGCTCCTGCGGCGCAGGCGGCGCGTCCGGCTTCTTCGAAGAAGATGAGTTTCAAGGACAAGCACGCGCTGGAGACGCTGCCGCGCGAGATGGAGAAGCTGTCGTCGGAGATCGCCAAGCAGCGGCGGTTGCTGGATGATCCGGGGCTCTACAAGAAGAACCGGGCGGCGTTTGATGCGGCGACGGCGGCACTCACCGCCGCCGAGACAGCGTTGGCGGCAGCGGAGGAGCGGTGGTTGGAGTTGGAGATGATGCGGGAGGAGATCGGCGTTTGACGTGGAGAGTTCGCCAATAGCGTGGCATCATTTCGCCACCAGCAAGGGGGAACACCATGGCAAGCCGCATCGAAGCGCGTCTGGCAGAACTCGGTCTCGAATTGCCGCCAGCCTCGCCGCCGTTGAACAGTTACGTGCCGGTGGTGATTGTGAACGGCCTCGCCTTCGTCGCCGGGCAGGCACCGTTGCGTGGGGTGGAGCGGCCGTTCATGGGGCGGGTTGGCGCGGAATTGAGCGAGGATCTGGGCCGACAGGCGGTGCAGCTTTCGGCGTTGAATGTGCTTGCTCACATGAAATTGGCGCTCGATGGCGATCTCGACCGGATCATTCGCTGCGTGAAGCTGGGCATTTTCGTCAACTCGGCTCCGGACTTCCAGAACCAGCCGATGATCGCCAACGCGGCGTCCGATCTGATGGTCAGCGTGTTGGGCGAGGCAGGCCGCCATGCGCGGTTCGCCATTGGCACCATCGGGCCGATGAATTTCGCTTGCTCGGTGGAGGCGATCTTCCAGGTGGGCTGACCCGCCGGACGGTTGCTGACCGCAAAGGAGCGATGCATGTCTCGGCTTTTTTCGATGGTCATCCTGCTGTTGTCACTGTCCGCGCAACTTCGCGCGGCGGCCCCGAGCGTGCCCTTCGTCGGATGTCCGGCGGACGGACAAACCGGCCCGGTCCAGCCGCCGCAATCCGACAATGCGGCACCGACAGTGCCGAGCGAAATCCAGCCGAAGCTTTCTAATTACGCGTCAACCGATCTCGCTGTTCTGGCACCGCGCGGCTGGCACTGCTTTGAAAGCTATGGCTCGAACGGAGCCACGCTGTGGGTGACGCCGAGCGCGATCGGGGCGCAAGACTTGCCCGGCAATCGGCTCGTCGCGCCAGGCCCGGCCATCGTGATATCGCGGATTTATGGCGGCACGTCTGGGCGGTTCACCGTGGCGAAGATCGTGGCACGGGTCTTTCCGTCGTCCTGGTCCTATGCGCGCGGAGTGATCGCCGAGAAGATCGAGCCTGAGAGGGATTTCGTCTTCCAGCCTTTTCCGGCTGACATCCTTATCCGTCGCGGCCCGAATTTGGTGGAGTTCACCACGCCCGCCGACGATGAAGGGCTTGGCACGTTTCACGCGCTGGCCACGAGCCGGATGCCTGTCACCGGGGTCGCGATCCTTTCGCCGGAGGACGATATGAATCTGGTCATGCTTGATGTCCGCCTGCCGCCGGAATTGCAGAGTTTGGCCTCAACGATTGTCGGTTCGGTCGAACAAGATGCCGCCGCCAAACCATAGCGCACACGGCGGGTTGCGCTAAGTTGCACCGTTCTACGTTTTGCGGATCGCCACCTCCAGCAGATCATCGCCAATCACCATCCGCCCCGAGAAGCCCAACTGTGCTGGCATCAAATCGGCGGCCGTCGCGTTGCCCGGCACCATGTGGTTGAGCACCAGCGTCTTCACCCCCGCCGCCTCGGCGATCTTGCCGACCTGCTCGGCGGTGGTGTGGGCGCTGAGCAGATGGGCGTGCAGCCCCTCCTCCGCCGGAGAACGCGGGGCCGGGTATGCGCGGTCGACGAAGGCTTGGACGATCACCTCATGCACCAACACGTCCGCCCCCTTGGCGAGCGTGATCAGGTTGTCGCATGGCCCGGTGTCGCCGGAGAACACCACCGATCCGTCATCGGTGTCGAAGCGATAGGCGAAGGCGGGGAAGATCGGCGCGTGGGCGACAAGCGTGGCGGAGACGCGCACGCGGTCATCCTCGAACACCTTGAACGGCGCCATGCTGGGCGTCGGCGTCTCGTTGGGCGAGCGGAAGCTCTCCAGTTTCGGCAAGGCAATGTCATGCGCCTGCACCAACTGGGCGGGATCGCGCCGCCCCTGGTCGCGCATGCGGTCGTTGATGTCGGTGGCGTAGGCCTGGAGCAGCAGGTCAATCATCTGCTTGGTGCCGGGCGTCGGGTTGGCAGGGTTGAAGGCCGGGACCTCGCGCGCCGGGCGACCGGGCGGGGTGAACACCGGCATCATCTCGCCGCGCGGGCCGGGGCCGAAGAGTTGCAACGGCGCGTGGCCGGGCAAATCGAGGCCGGCGTAGTAGCCGTAGAGCAGCAAGGCGGGCAGATCGGCGGTGTGGTCGGAATGCATATGGGTGAGGAACGCAGCGCGCAGCAGCGAATAGGCGCGGGTGTTGCCGGGCTTCGGGCCGGTGATCATCGGCTCCAACCCCTGTTGCAGCCGCCGCGCCGCCCCGGAGCCGCAATCAACGAGATAGGCGGCATCACCAACCACGACGGCGGAGGAAATGCCCACCCGCGTCGATCCCGGCCAGAATGTCGGCCCGCCCGCTGTGCCGAGCAGGATCACCCGAGAGCGCGCACCCTTGGCAGACTCGGCCACGAGGCGGCGAGTTTCAGTGGCGCGACGTTCGGCTTCATCCTCGGCAGCCTGGGCGGATTCGGCGGTGAGCGACATGCCTGCGATTCCGACGGCGGTGGCGGCCAGCATGGTGCGACGGTTGGTGGCGTGACGCAGCAAGACTCCGAGACAGCCGCACATGGATAGTTCCTCCGTTTTGTGTATTTCGGCATCGCCGACGCGGCAAAGCAAGCCAGCAAGACCCGAGGCGGCTTTGCGGTGGATTGCTTCGTCGCTACGCTCCTTGCAATGACGATGAGGGAAGCGACTCCAAGATGACCGACGACACCAAATCCGGCCTGCGCAAGGGGCTGACGAATTATGGCGACAAGGAATTCTCGCTCTTCCTGCGCCGGGTGTTCATCAAGGCGATGGGCTATTCGGATGACGCGCTGGACCGGCCGATCATCGGCATCATCGACACCTATTCCGACTTTAATCCCTGCCACGGCAACGTTCCGGAACTCGTCGAGGCGGTGAAGCGCGGGGTGATGCTGGCGGGCGGGATGCCGATGGCGTTTCCGACGATCTCGATCCATGAGAGCTTCGCGCACCCGACCTCGATGTTCCTGCGCAATCTGATGGCGCTCGACACCGAGGAGATGATCCGCGCCCAGCCGATGGACGCGGTCGTGGTCATCGGCGGCTGCGATAAGACAATTCCGGCACAGTTGATGGGAGCGGCAAGCGCCAATATCCCCGCCATCGTCGTCCCCACTGGGCCGATGCTGGTCGGGCATTATCAGGGCGAGGTTCTGGGGGCCTGCACCGATTGCCGCAGACTCTGGGGCCAGTTCCGCGCGGGTGACCGGACCGAGGGCGAGATGGACGAGATCAGTGGCCGTCTGGCACCGACCAAGGGCACCTGCATGGTGATGGGCACCGCGTCCACCATCGCCTGTATGGTGGAAGCGCTCGGTATGTCGCTGCCAGGGTCGGCGACGATTCCGGCGACGCATGCGGATCGGATTCGGGTGGCGGAGGCCTCCGGTGCGGCGGCGATCATGCTGGCACGCGAAGGCCTGACGCCGAAGACGATCATGACGAAGGCCGCCATCCGCAATGCGTTGGTGGTGTTGCAGGCGATTGGTGGCTCGACCAACGGGTTGGTGCATCTGACGGCGATTGCGGGCCGCTTGGGCATTGAGATCGATCTGGAGGAGTTCGACCGGATGGGGCTCGACGTGCCGGTGCTGATCGACCTCAAACCCTCCGGCCAACATTACATGGAGCATTTCCATTGGGCGGGCGGGATGCCGCGTCTTTTCAAAGAACTGGGCGAGTTGATCGACACCAGCCATCCGACGGTGAGCGGCGGCAGTTTGGCCGATTCAGCGGCTTTGGCGGATATGGTGAAGGGGCAGGATGTGATCCGCTCGCGCGCCAACCCGATCCATCAGGGCGGTGGTTTGGCGGTGCTGCGCGGCAACCTCGCGCCGCGTGGGGCGTTGATCAAGCGCTCGGCGGCGTCGAGCGCGCTGCTGCAGCATGAGGGGCGCGCGGTGGTGTTCGACAGTCTGGAGGACATGGCCAACCGGATCGATAGCGATGATCTGGATGTCGCCGCCGATGACGTGCTGGTGCTGCGCAATGCAGGACCGGTGGGGGCACCGGGGATGCCGGAGGCGGGCTATATCCCGATCCCGCGCAAGCTCGCACGGGCTGGGGTGAAGGACATGGTGCGGATGTCCGATGCCCGCATGTCCGGCACCGCCTTCGGCTCGATTGTGCTGCATATCACGCCCGAGGCGGCGGTTGGCGGGCCGTTGGCGCTGGTGCGCAATGGGGATCGGATCCGGCTGGACACGGCAGCGCGGCGGGTGGATTTGCTGGTCTCGGATGAGGAACTGGCGCGACGCAAGGCGGAGTGGGTGGCGCCAGCGGAGCCTGCCGGGTCGGAGCGCGGCTATCTGCGGCTGTTCCTTGATCAGGTGACGCAGGCGGATCAGGGCTGTGATTTTGCGTTCTGTATTCCGAAAGCAGGGTAGCGCTCAGCGCCCCTGCTTGATCTGCGCGGCGACATAGGCCTTCAGCACTTCGTTGATGCGGGTCTGGTAGCCACGCCCGGCTTTCATGAACCAGGCGAGCACGTCTTCGTCGAGCCGCATGGTGACCATTTTGCGATCTGGCGGCATGAAGACCACGGCATTTGCCCAGTCCTCGTCGGTGGGAATGAAAGTGTCGGGGTCATCGGCAGCGTTCTTCTCGATCTCCTCATCGGTCATCTTGTCCAGACGATCCCAATCAGTGAGGCCTTTCATTTGCATGGCCTGTTCGAGCGTGTAGCGCCGGATCATAGTATTTAGCTCTTTCTCTTCTGCTCGCCACTCGCGCGCTGATGAGGCGCACTGACGTTCCACGCAACGTATAGGTGGCCACCAAGGCACGCCCATCCAGCAGACCAAACGCGATGAACCTGACCTCACCGTATGCTTTCCGCATGTCCTGCACCGAGATCGTTGGACCGGCGAACATGCGCATCACATCGATGAAATCAATCTCATGCTTGGCCAGATTGGCAAGACGCTTGCGTTCGTCCCATTCGAAATCCATCGGGAGATTGCCTGTTTGTATTGACAATTGTCAATACAATTGCGGGGTGATGTCGGGTTACGACATCACCCCGTGCTGCGGGCGGCAATTCCGCAAAACCACGCAACGCTTGGCCTCACTCGGCAGGAGCGGGCGGCGCTTGCGTGGCGTTATTGAAGCTCGTCACCCGCCACGGCGCGGTTGGCCACCTCGGCCAGAGTCTGCACATAGCGAGCCCCCTCGCGCGTGCGGCGGATCAGAACACGCCTGCGGTCCTGCTTGTCCTCGGCGCGGCTGACCAGATCGGCTTCGACAAGGCGATCCAGAATGCGCGTCACGCCAGGGCGTGAAACATTGAGCATGTTCGCCAAGCTGGTGACGGTCTGCGTCTCGTCGCGCAGATAGACGCTCAGCAAAGCTGTCAGCTGACGGGCGGTGAGATCGCGGCCATCCTGGCGCACCAGAGCGAGCATGGTGTTGCGGATCACCTCAATCGGCTGTCGAGCCTCCTGCGCCTCAGTGGCGGCATCGCGCTCGTTATTGTGGAGTGCGCCAACGATGCCGCCGATGTCGTTGCCATGTTGGCGAGTGTGTGTGGTGATCATGTCGCGCATAGATACCTGCCTTTGTCCTCGGCCTTGCACAACGGCAAGGCGCTTTTTGTTCACAGACAATTTTTTTGCCCGTCAGTTCCGTAACGTCCGCCCCGAAACCTTTCCCGAAGCCAGCGTTTGTTTGCGATGTTAAACTACGGCAGTTCTGCCGCCATGCAATTCACGAGTTCGCGTGCACACGACGCTGTGATTACCACGAACTTCTTATCAAATCGTTTAATTATAATCAATTTTCGCATTATAAAATGGCAATATTTCCAATTAACGAGCAGTTATATTTGACGTTCTTTCAATTCTATCCGGTCACGAACCCGCGAGCAGCAATATCCATTGACCGACAGGGCAAAAATCCGCGACCAATTTTGGACGAATTTGTGAGACAAATCGGCATTTTGCATGCGTTGTCAGCGCCTCAGGGCGCGATTCACCTGGACTGGCATGGCAGAAATATGACCGGCATTGGCTCTGGAACTGGCGTCAATCCTCTGCGGCGAAGGTGACGAGTTCGGTGCCATCGCCCACCATATCGCCTGCAGCCGCATTGATCGCGGCCACAATGCCGTCCTGCGGTGCGACCAAAGCGAGTTCCATCTTCATCGCCTCCAGCACCACCAGGGTTTGGCCGCGCATCACGCTCTCGCCGATTGCCACCGAAACCGAGACAACGCGGCCCGGAATCGGTGCCTTCACGCTGCCACCGGCACCATGGGCAGCACTTGGCGGGGCGAGGCGGTCGGGTTCGGTGAAGACGAGATTGACGCCGTGGCGGATCACCACCAGCGATTCGCGTTGCCGCAACACGCTCAGCCGATGCCGAACGCCGTCGATTCGAACGCCTGTTTCGACCCGTTCGGCCACACAGCCTTGGCCGTTCCAGTGCAGATCCCAGCCGTGGCCGGACGGTGTGGCGGTGATGTCGAAGCTCTCCGCCTGACAGGATAGGATCACACGGCGCAGATTCGGCAAATTGAGCCGCCAGCCATCGCGTGCCGCCCAAGGATCTGACGATTCGGTCGTCTCGGACAGCACCGCAAGCGCTGCCGCAGCGATGCAGACCGGATCAATGGTGACAACCGCCTCCAGCAAATGCGGGCGGGCACCAATGAAGCCGGTCTCGACATCGCCCGCAGCGAACCCTGGATCGGCGGCAATCCCGCGCAGCAAACCGAGATTGGTCTGCACGCCGACCACCTCACAGGCGGCGAGCGCCTGTTCCAGACGGTGCAGGGCGGTGATGCGGTCTGGCCCGTGGGTGATGATCTTGGCGATCATCGGGTCGTAATAGGCGGTGATCTCATCGCCCGCGCGCACGCCCGAATCGATGCGGGCGAGGTTTTCCGGCAGCACCAGATGCGACAGCCTTCCCACCGAGGGCAGGAAATTGCGTTGCGGATCTTCGGCATAAAGCCGCGCCTCGAAGGCGTGGCCGTCGAGCTTCACCTCGTCTTGGGTGATCGGCAGCGCCTCTCCGGAGGCGACACGCAACTGCCACTCGACCAGATCGAGCCCGGTGATCGCTTCGGTGACGGGGTGTTCGACCTGCAGCCTTGTATTCATCTCCATGAAGGCGAACACGCCGCCCTCGACGATGAACTCCACCGTGCCCGCGCCGACATAGCCCACCGCACGGGCAGCGGCGACCGCCGCCTCACCCATGGCGCGACGCATTTCAGACGACAAGCCGGGGGCCGGGGCTTCCTCGATCACCTTTTGATGGCGGCGCTGCACCGAGCAATCGCGTTCGGCGAGGTAGAGGCAATGGCCGTGTGCATCGGCAAACACTTGGATTTCGACGTGGCGTGGGTGCTGGAGATAGCGCTCGATCAGCACGCGGTCGTCGCCGAAGGAGGAGATCGCCTCGCGTTTGGCACCGGCCAATTCGGCGGGGAATTCGGCGGTTGTGCGGACCACGCGCATCCCCTTGCCGCCGCCGCCGGCGCTCGCCTTGATCAGCACCGGATAACCGATGCGGTCGGCCTCGGATTGAAGCAGATCGGGTGATTGGTCCTCGCCGTGATAGCCCGGCACCAGCGGCACACCGGCTTTTTGCATCAGCGCCTTCGCCTCGCTCTTGCCGCCCATTGCGCGGATGGCGGCGGCAGGCGGGCCGATGAAGATCACGCCCGCTTCGGCGCAAGCATCGGCGAAATTGGCGCTCTCGGACAGGAAGCCGTAGCCGGGATGGATCGCCTCAGCACCTGAACGACGGGCAATCTCCAAAATCGCATCCCCCCGCAGATAGCTCTCACGGGCTGGAGACGGGCCGATTTGATACGCCTGATCAGCCAGTGCCACATGCAGCGCAGTGGCATCAGCGTCGGAATACACCGCCACCGTGGCAATGCCGAGCTTGCGGGCGGTGCGGATGACGCGGCAGGCGATTTCGCCGCGATTGGCGATGAGGATTTTGCGAAACATGGCCGTCTTTCATTTCCGCCGTCATTGCAAGCG